>NZ_JBEOVG010000070.1:0-49040 GCF_040295345.1 Actinosynnema sp. NPDC002837 | reverse complement strand
GGTTCTCGGATGCACTCCGACACGGCGACATGCCTCGCCGTTGCCCAGCCCTTGATCCATGAGCGCAAAGTAGGCCTCACGTTCACGGGTGAGCTTCCTGCGCCCCTGCGCCGTCCTGTCGGCCCGGATCTGGAAGTCCATCGCGTCCCCGAACACTCGGGGTGTTGCGACGATCCCTAGAACTCAAGCCCGCGGAGGGCGGGGCTTTCGCATCCGGCACAAGGCTTTCCGGCGAACTCGCGAGTTGTCGACCGCACTACTGCGGCCAACTTGTCGCGCGCTCGTGGTGGTGTAGCGGTCGAACGTGCGTTGTTCACCCCGGAAAAGGGAGTGGTGGCACTGCCCGGAACACAGCGGACCGGATTCGACCCCGAACCCCACTGGCCGGCGCTGGCGGGCGAGGAGCGGCACGCCGCCTGCTTGGCCGCCGCGCGCGAAGGCGACCGCCGGGCGCTGGACGCGTTGATCGCGGACCTGACGCCGTTGGTGTGGCACGTGGCCCGGGGCAACGGGCTGGACCGCGCCACGGCGGAGGACGTCGTGCAGACGGTCTGGCTCACGCTGCTGCGCGACCTCGGCCGGCCGGCCGACCCGCGTGCGCTGGCCGGGTGGCTCGTCGTCACGACGCGCCGTGAGGCCCAACGGACCTGGACACCGGCACGCCGCGAAGCGGCGGCGAGCGACGACTCCGCGGAGCTGGTGAGCGAGCACGGCCTGCCCGAGGACGCCGCGCTGCTCGACGACCGGGACCGCCGGCTGTGGCGGGCGTTCGGCCGCCTGTCCCGGAGGTGCCAGGAAATCCTGCGGCTCACCGCGCTCGCCGGCCGGGCGGAGTACGGGGCGGTCGCCGGGGCGCTGTCCCCGCGGCGCGGGAGCGCCGGCCCGACCGGGAGCCGGTGCCTGGACGTGCTGCGCGCGCACCTCGACGCCGAGCCCGGGTGGCCCGGTCTGCCCTCCCCTGCACAGCCGCCGCACCCGCCCGGTGACCCGCGGGTGCGGTTGCGCTCGGACGCGCCGGTGGTCGCCGGAGCGCCGGCCGAGGTGGAGTTCGGCTACCCGGTGGTCCGGGACGCCATGACGACCTCCGGGCCCGACGCACCGCCCGTTCCCGGGGAGGTGCGCGTGCTGCTGCACGCCGAGGGCGCCACCGTCGAACCGCTGACCAGGGTGTTCCGGGTGCCCGACGACTTCGACGGCAGAACGGTGCGGTTCCGCGTGGTGCCCGTCGAGCAGGGCACGGTCGAGCTCGTGTTCCGGGTCTACCTCGGCGACGGCCACCTGCTCCAAGAGGTCCGCGCCGACCTGCCCGTCGGTGAGGCCTGACGCGCGAGCTGCAAAACGTCGGCGCAGTGATCGAACTACGGCCGCGGTGCGCTACCTGAATGGGTGACAGTTGCGGCCGTTTACGCACGATAACGGTGGGTTGCCTACCCAATGTGCGAAATTCCCTCTCGGTCGTTAGGCCGTTGTGCCACCATTACCCTGTTCGTGCGGTACGAGGGGTCCGCCGAACTTGACTCAGAGCAATCATGAGTCGCCAGGCACGACCAAGACAGATCCTCAGGGGAGGGAGATCGTTTTGTCGACGCCCATCGAGACCAAGACCGAGTTCGTGGACGAGAACGTCGAGACCGTGGAGGACGCCCAGCAGGGCGGGACCACGACTCCGGTCGAGCCGGGAACCACGCCGGACCAGCCAGAACAGCAGCCCGACCACACGCACCACCACCACACTCACGAGACCGACGAGTGCTCGGGTGGCGGGTGCGCGGACGCGCCGCCGGCGTAGTGACCCGTCAAGCGTGATGACGCCCGCCGATCGGGCATCCCGGTCGGCGGGCTTTATCACGCCGTGTTGTGTGATGTCATAGAAGTGTGCCTGTGACCGCTTCTCCCGATGAAGCCGCCGTCATCCGCGAAGCGCGCGAACTGCACCTCAGCGGCGTGGACGCGAACTGCGCCGGACGGCACCACGAGGCGGCGCGGTTGCTGCGACGCGGGCAGAGCCTGGCGGACACGATCGACCCGGTCGACCCGGTGGTCCGCTCCGACTGGCTCGCGACGCGGATCCGGTTGGCCTCGACCTTCGCGACCGTGATGGCCGAGACCTCGGGCCCGGCCGCGGGGCTGACCGGGCTCGCCGAGGCACGGCGGCTGATCGAGGACGTGGCCGATCCGGTCGTGAAGGCGGAACTGCGCGGCCGGGTGGAGCACAACCACGGCCTGCTGCTGCTGAACGCGGGGTTGATCGAGGACGCGATCACCGCCTTCGACTCCGCGCTCGAGCACAAGGAACGCCGCCTCGCCGCGGGCGGACCGGTGTCGTCGCTGGTCGACCTGGTCGTCAAGACGCTGCGCAGCCGGGGCACCGCGCACACCCGGCTCGGATCCGTGCGCCAGGCGCGGCTCGACCTCACCCGGGCCGTCGCGCTGGCCACCCGCCACGGGCTGCTGGACCGCGCCGCCGACGCGAACCACGCGCTCGGGCTGCTCGACCTGCGGGTCGGCGACGTGCCCGCGGCGCTGCGGCGCTACGAGATCATCGAGCGGTCCTACCGGCAGCAGGAGCTGGACGTGCCGGTGCTGCTCGGCCTGAACCGGGCGCAGGCGCTGATGTCCGCGGGCCTGGCCGACGAGGCGGGCGACCAGCTCGACGCCCTGCTGCCGGTGATGCGCGCCGAGCAGAGCGTCACGCGCGACCTGGCCGACGTCGAGCTGTACCGGGCCGTGGCCGCGTACATGACCGACGACCTCGACCTGGCGCGCGCCATGGCCTCGTCCGCGCGGCAGCGGATGCGGCGCTGGGGCTGCGAGACCTGCGTCGCGAACGCGACGCTGATCGGGCTGCGCGTGGACACCCGGCTGGCGTTGCGGTCCGGCCGCGTGTCCCGGTCGCTGCCCGGTCGGGCGGTGGCGTTCGCCGACTCCTTGCCCGTGCCGCGGCTGGCCGAGCAGGCCGCTCTCGCCCGGATGCTGGCCGTGCGGCTGGAGATCCGCCGCGGTGACGTGGGCGCGGCGGAGCGCATCCTCGACCGGGTGCCCCGGCCCGGGAAGCTCGCCCCGATCGACTACCGCATGCTGCGCCGGCTGTGCCGGGCCGAGCTGGCCCTCGCCCGCGGTCGGCGGGCCGCCGCGCTCGCCGAGATCCGGGCCGGCCTGACGGACCTCGACCACGTGCGCGACCGGATGGGCGGCCTCGACCTGCTGTCCGGGACCGCGCTGCACGGCCGGGAGCTGGCCGAGCTGGCCGTCCAGCTCGTGCTCGACGGCGGCAACGCGCGCCGGCTGTTCTCCTGGTTGGAGCGCACCCGCGCCCAGACCTACCGCTACGAGGCGCTGACCCGCGTCGACAACCCCGAGCTGGCCGAGCGGATCGCCGAGGTGCGCAGCCTCACCCAGTCGATCCACCAGGCCGAGCACGACGGTCACGCGACCGCCGCGCTGCGCGCCCGCCGGGCCGAACGCCTCCGCGAGGCCAACCGGCTCGGCTGGCACACCGGCGGGTGGGGCAAGCCGCGTCCCGTCGCCGGGGTGGCCGACGTGGTGGCGCGGCTCGGCGACCGGGCGCTGGTCAGCTTCGCGGCGTCCGAGGACGACCTGGTCGCGGTGGTCGTGGTCGGCTCCGACGTGCGGCTGGCCCGGCTCGGGTCGGCCGAGCGGGCGGCCGAGAGCGCCCGGATGCTCAACGCGGACCTCAACGCGCTGGCACCCGACCACCTGCCGGAACCGTTGCTGCGGGTGATGTCGGTGTCGGCGCGCAAGCAGGCCGACCGGCTCGACGCGCAGCTGATCCAGCCGCTGGCGGAGCTGATCGGCGAGCGCGAGCTGGTGGTCGTGCCGACCGGCGCGCTGTACGCGGTGCCGTGGGGCGTGCTGCCGACGCTGCACGGGCGGCCGACCGTCGTGGCGCCGTCGGCCACCGCGTGGCTGGCCGCGGAGCGCGCCGAGAGCGGGCCCGTCGGGCGGACGGTGCTGGTGCGCGGCCCCGAGCTGCCCGCCGCCGTCGGTGAGATCGACAAGCTGGGCGCGCACTACGCCACCGCCGCGTTGATGTCGGGCCGGCAGGCGTCGGTCGCCACGGTGCTGGAGGCGTTGGACGGCGCGGGGATCGCGCACCTGGCCGCGCACGGCGTCCACGAGCCGGAGAACGCCCTGTTCTCCCGGCTGGAGCTGAGCGACGGCCCGCTCTACGCGCACGAGATGGCCGGACTCGCCCACCCGCCCCGGCAGGTCGTGCTGGCCGCGTGCGAGCTCGCGCTCAACCGGATCCGCCCTGGTGACGAGCCCCTGGGCTTCGCCAGCGCCCTGCTCGCCAGCGGCTCGCAGATGGTGGTCGCCCCGCTGAGCCGGGTCGGCGACCAGGCGTGCGCCGCCGCGATGGACGACTACCACCGCAGCCTGGCCGCCGGCGCCCGACCGGCCGTGGCGCTGGCGGACGCGATCGCGGTCGACCCGTTGCGGCGGCCGTTCGTCTGCCTCGGCAGCGGCTGAACCCGCTGCTGGGCTAACGCGCTTGCGCGGTGGCTTCCAGAGGGCACCCGCTGGTGGCCTGGCCGCGCCGGACGCGGTGTTCTTCTCCGGTCCCGTGATGTTCGCCGACGCCCTGGGCGCGGCGCTGCACCCCGACCTCACGCGCCGACCGGCGGGCGCAGTCCTCTGTGGACGGACGGCACAGCTCGACAGCCGACACGTATCGGGGACGCCGCTACCGAGCGTCCGCGAAGGCGCTCGATGAAGTCCTTTCGGGTGCCGTACTCCCAGCGCTGTGGCTCTATCGTGGGATTGTGGTCGGCCTTGGCATTCGCGTCCCGGCCCCGGGTATTCGCCTCGTGGGAATCGGCACCTCACGAGCAGGAGTGGGTTGATGACACGCTTGGGACACAGGGCACTCGTCACGCTGTGCGCGTTCGGCCTGGTGATCGGGGGCGGGGCGGCCGTGGCCGACACGCACGCACCCGCGCCCAGGCTCGGCGCGGCCGAATGCGGCGGATTCGCCAGTGCGTACAACCCCGATGTCAAGGCCGCGTTGATCGCCGCCGGTCTCAACCCGGCTGAGGCGAAGGGTCCGGTCGGCGCCTATTGCACCGTGACGGGTCGCGCGGCACAGGTCGATTACTCGTTGAAGCTCGAAGGCATCGAGGGAATTCTCTTCACGTGCGCGAAGGCGGAGAAGAAGACCGACGTGATCACGTTCTTCAACGACTGCAAGAGCTGATCCCGCGCATCACGTCCATTGTGGAGGGTCACCCACCTCCCGACCGCACCCCTTGTGGACCACCGATGCACGAGGCGACTCACGCCGACCGGGCCGGCGCGGGGCGCACCGGGATCTCCAGCACCGTGGCGGTCTCGCCGTCCGCGTCGACCAGGTGCTCCTCCACCGTCGGGCCGCCCACGGCCAGGTCGTGGCGGCGCAGCCAGTCGAACAGCTCCCGCCCGGCGCGGACGACGCCCGACGCCGGTGGGGCCACCGCGCGCACCACGGTCCGCTCGGGCAGCACCAGGGGCTCGCCGCCGCGTTCCGTCGCCACGGCCGCCGGGAAGCCGTTCGTCGGCTCGCGGTCGAGCCAGGTCAGCACCGTGGTCGAGCACCAGGCGCCCAGCTCGGACGGGTGGCCGACCTCGATGCGCTCGACCCGCAGGCGACGTGCGGCCACCGTGGTCAGCTGCGGCAGGACGGCGGTCGGCACGGCGAGGCGGTCCTCGGCCGCGGCGACGGCCGCAGACAGGGCGGCGATGTCGCGGCGCAGTGCGTCCACCCGCTCGGTCAGCGCTCGGCGCAGGTCGGTGTCGGGCGCGTCGACCAGGTCGGCGATCTGCCGCAGCGGCAGCCCGAGGCGGCGCAGGCCGCGGACGCGTTCCAGCCGGGTCAGCTCCGCCACGCCGTACCAGCGGTAGCCGGTGGCGCGGTCCACGGCGGCCGGGCGCAGCAGCCCGATCCTGTCGTAGTGGCGCAGCGTGCGGTCGGAGACGCCGACCATCCGCGCCAACTGCCCGATGCGCCACATGCTTGACCTTGCCCCTGCGTCAGGTTCCTACGGTCGCCGGCCATGACCACAACTCACCGGCTCACCGGTGTCCTGCTGCTGACCGCCCTCACGGCCATGGTCGCCGGTGCGGCCGTCGTCGTGCCATCGGGGTTGACCCTGAACCCGGCCGAACCCGCCGCCGCGCTGGCCGCGATCCGCGACCGGACCGCGTTGCACCTGCTCGAACTGGGGCTCGACGTGATCGGCTGGACGGCCCTCGTCGCCGCCGCGCTCACGATGGCCGCCCGCCGGGTCGCGCCGCTGCCGGCCGGGCTGCTCGCGTGCGCGGGGCTGGCGGGCCTGCTGCACGACGCGGGCAACCTGGCGGTGACCCAGCTGGCCGCCGAGCCCGCGGCCGTCGAGGTGGCCAGGGCGGTGCTGCTCGTGGCCAAGTGGACCGTCAACCTGGCCGGTCTGCTGTGGGCGGCGGCCACCGCGGCCGCCGCGCTGTGCCTGCCCGTGACGGCTGGTCTGCGCCGTGCCGGGCTGGTCGCCGCGCTGTCCGGTCTCGGGTCCGTGCTGCTGCCCTGGACGACCGGGCTGGCCGGCCCGTCCGCGGCGTTGGAGCAGGTCGGTTACGCGCTCCACCTGCCCGTCGTGGTCTGGTACGGGGTGCTGGGGTGGCGGGAGCTCGGGACGCCGTGAGTCCCAGTGGCGGTGTCGGTCGGGCGTCGAGCGGGTAATGGTGGGTGACGGCGTCGCAGCCGGATCGGGGTGGAGGAGCGGTAGTGCACGGGGATGTCGATCAGCCGGTGACGGTCGAGGACGTGTGTGAGGACGGCGTGGTGGTCGCCGCCGTGCACGGCGACTTCGACGTCGACAGCTTCCGCGACGTGCGCGAGGCGTTGTTCACCTGCCTGAACGGCCGGGCGTCCGCGTTGGTGGTCGACCTGGGCGACGTGGGGTTCTTCGGGTCGATGGGCATCGCGGTGCTGGTGGAGGCACGGCAGCGCGCCGACGTGGTGGGCGCCGGGTTCGCCGTGGTGGCGGGCAGGCGCACGGTGGCGCGGCCGATCCGCATGACCGACACCGAGGACCTGCTGCGGCTGCACCGCACCCAGGACGAGGCGCTGGCCTCGGTGCGCGCCCGGACCGGGCACGAGGCGGACACCGGGTTCTCGTGGTGGTCGTCGTGACCCCTCGGCTCGCGCCGTCCCGGTTCACGCCTCGTCGAAGCCGATGACCAGCAGACGGTCGTCCCGCTCGACGACGGTCAGGAGGTAGTCCTCGGTGACCGGGTCGGCGTCGTCCCGGGGCGTGAGCTCGAGGGTGACGAGGACGGTGGAGGTGGACCCGTTGGCCGTGACCTCCGGCTCGCCGCTCACGGCGACCGCGCGGTAGGCGCTCCAGAACTGGTCGTCCTCCCACTCCGACGGCCGGTTCTCCGGGGCCCAGTTCTCCCGGGCCGTGGCGGCGTCGTGCGGGAGGTTGGCGAAGTGGGCGTGCACGAACCGGGCGACCGTCGCGGCGTCCGGCGTGGTCTCGGTCGGCTCGGCGGCCTCCTCCGACGTGGTGTAGGGCTCCGAGGTGACGGGCGCGTCGGCGGTGGGCACGTCGGCCGGTGCGTCGGTGCCCGGTGCGTCGGTGTCGGAGGGCTCCGCCCGGGTGGTGGCCGGGTCGGACGTGGCCGGCGTGGCCGACTGCCCCGTGCTGTCGAGCAGCGACGTGATCAGCACGGTGGCCGCGACGGCGACCACCACGGCGGCCGCGAGCGCCGGCACGACCCACCTGCGGCGGCCGGGGTCCGACGCGGGCGGCGCGGTCATCGGACGTGCCGTCACGGGCGGCCCGGTCATGGGTTGCGCGGTCATGGGCGGCGCGGTCAAGGGCAGCGCGGTCATCGGCTGAGCGGTCATCGGCTGAGCGGTCATCGAAGGTGCGCCGATCGCGGTCGGTGCGTACGCCGGCGGCATCGCCCTGGTGGGTGGCGCGGACACCGCCGGCACGGCACCGGGCGGTGTCGGAGCAGGCGGGGTCGGAGTCGGCGGGGTCGGAGTCGGCGACGCGGCGCCGGTCAGGGCGGCCAGCTCGCGGCTCGCCCGCTCGGCGGTCGGCCGGGCGGCCGGGTCGTTGGCCAGCAACCTCGTCAGCACCGCGGTCAGCGGACCCGACCGCCTCGGCGGCACGACCCGCCCGCCGGCGATCCGGTGCAGCATCCCGAGGTCGTTGTCACCGCCGTCGAACGGCGGCCGGCCCTCCACCACGGCGTAGAGGGTCGCCCCAAGGGAGAACACGTCGGCCGCCGGCGTCGGGTCCGCGCCGCGGGCCAGTTCCGGCGCGAGGTAGGCCAACGTGCCCGCGAGCATCCCGGTCCGGGTGACGGTGACGTCGCCGACCGCGCGGGAGATGCCGAAGTCGGTGATCTTGACGGTGCCGTCGGCGCCGATCAGGACGTTGCCCGGCTTGATGTCGCGGTGCACCACGCCGGCCCGGTGCGCGGCGGCCAGCGCGGAGGCGACGTGACCGCCGATCCGCGCCGCCTCGGTGGGCGGCAGCGCGCCGCGTTCGGCGAGGACCGCCGACAGGCTGCGCGAGGGCAGGTACTCCATCACCAGGCACGGCTTGCCGTCCTCGACGACCACGTCGAACACGCCGATCGCGTTCGGGTGCTGGAGCCGGGCGGCGATGCGGGCCTCGCGCATGGCCCGCCGGCACGCCTCGTCCACCTCGGCCGCGTCCAGGCCGGGCAGCAGGAGCTGCTTGATCGCGACGTCCCGGTGCAGCAGCTCGTCGTGCGCCCGCCAGACCACGCCCATCGCGCCGCTGCCGAGACGTTCCACCGGGGTGTAGCGGTTGCCGACCTTGTCCACGCCGGCAGAGGCTAATCGAGACGCCGCGCCGGCAACGCCACTTGCCGAACTTGCCGCCCACCGGACCGAAGGTCGACCGAAGTCCTCAGTGGTCTCCGGCACCGCCGGCAGGAAGAAGCCCGCCGGGCCCCTGCTCAACTACGCTCGAGGGGTCGGAGGGAGCCGGTCATGACGGACGAGGAGCTCGTGGTCGAGTTCGCCCTGACCCGACTGGACAACCCCGGGCTCGACCTGGAGGAGATCGCCGCGCTCGTGGTCCGCCGGGTCGGCCACGACCGCATGCTGGAGTTCGCCTCGCGGAACCTGGCCACGCGCGGCGAGCTGCGGGCCGCGGCGTTCCCGTCCGCGGTCGAGCACGTGCTCCGGGTCGTGCTGACGCTGCGCGGTCCCGCCGACTGAACGCCGAGGTCAGAGCGTCTTGGCGGGCGCGCGGTCGGCGTACTCGACCAGCAGGTCGGCCAGGTGGTCCTCGATCGGCATGGCGGGCGGCACGGGGCGGTCGGGGCGGCGGCCGGCGACCAGGTCCGAGACGAACACCGTGACCGCCTCCGGCGGCGGCAGCACCGGCGGGCCGAGGTAGGTCAACGGGAGCAGGTCCGCTCCCCGGCCGACCTCGATCCCGGCGCACCACCCGGTGTGCTCGTCCCACACCAGCGCCAGGTCCTTGTCCGGGTGCCGCGGCACCCGCTGGTCGAGGGCGATGTACGCCGTGGCGTCCGGCGCGCACTCGTACCAGCACGACTCCAGGTCCACGCCCAGCCTCCGGGCGATCAGCCGCAGGTACTGCCGCAGGCCCCGGTCCTCCGGGCCGTCCGCCTCGATCCCGACCATCGACGACCTCCACCCGCGACGGGCACCGCCAGGGCAGGTGCGCCATCTCAATTGGGCCCAGTCTGCATCCACTCGACGACCGAGGGCATTAGGCCATTCGGATGAGAAGCGGTGACGTGAAGTGTCCGCCGATCGCCGTAGCGCGGGGTTTCAGACGCTGCGCAGCACCGAGACGACGACGCCGAGGACCACTGCCCGGTCGCCGTCGATGACGTCGTGGGCCGGGTTGCGCGGCTCCAGGAACACGTGGCCGTTGCGACGCCGGTAGACCTTCACGGTCGCCTCGTCGTCGATCATCGCGGCCACGATCTGGCCGGAGTGCGCCTCGTGCTGCTGCTTGACCACGACGATGTCGCCGTCGCAGATCGCCGCGTCGACCATCGAGTCGCCGCGCACCCGCAGGCCGAACACGGTGCCGCGACCGGTCAGCTCGCGCGGCAGGGTCAGCACGTCGTCCACGTGCTCCTCGGCCGCGATGGGCGTGCCGGCCGCGATGTGACCGACCAGCGGCACGGGCACCGAGTCGGCGGCCTCCCGCGTCGACGGCTCGCGCAGGAACAGGCGCACGTCCATCGGCCGGGACACGGCGGCGCCGCGCTTGAGGAAACCCTTCTCCTCCAAGGCCGACAGGTGCTTGGAGACCGAGGACGACGAGCGCAGGCCGACCGCGTCGCCGATCTCCCGTGTGCTCGGCGAGTACCCGTGCTCGACCACCCAGTCGCGGATCGCGGCGAGGATCCGCTGCTGGCGTGGCGGGAGGGTCGAGGTGTCCAGGTGCCCGAAGGCGTCAAGATCGTCGTAGGCGGTCACCTGCGGGATGATAGAGCGGGGCGCCGACGGCCGCGCCCGGGCATGTGGTTACCGACTGGTCGCCCCCTCCCCGGATGAACACCGTGCCGTCGTCGTTCCTGGCGCACGACTTCCGCGAGCTGCGCACAGACCACTGTGGACGGCCTGCTGGGTCGAACACGCCGAAGGAGTGACCTCCGACCCGGAGGCCGACCTCGGAGATCACTCCGGCCGGCGTCGCGTCACCGTGATTCGTGGGCGTCCACGGCGAGTTGCCGCAGTTCGGCCGTGCACATCATGAACCGGTCGGTCGGCAGGTGCTTGAAGTAGTAGCCCACGTCCGCCCCCAGCGCGAACACGTGGACCGGGACCCCGGCCCGCCTGCCCGCCTCCACGGACTGGCGCAGCCCGGACATGACGGCCGGGTGCCGCGTCTGGTACGAGGAGGCGACCCGGTGGTTGCCGCGGTCCGCGGCGAGGTAGAACTGGGTGAGGTCCTTGGTGCCCATGAAGATCTCGCTCGCGCCCGCCTCGCAGAACCCGGTCACCGAGTGCACCGCGGCGGGGGTCTCCACGAACACCGACAGCGGCACGTCGTCGGACAGGTCGAGCCGCTCCCGCAGGCGCAGGAACTCGTCCTCGTCGTTGATGAACGGCACGGCGAAGCTCAACCGGTCCACCTCCGGCCCGAGCCGTTCCCGCACGTACGCGCGCAAGGCCCGGAACGCGTGCGGGTAGTGCGGCTCGTGCAGCAGCCACCGCGCGCCGTGCAGGCCGAGTTCCGGGTTGGACTCGTGGTCGACGTCGACCACGTTGGTGATCTGCGCGGCGTCGTCGGACCGGAGGTCCAGCAGCCTCATCACCAGGCGTTGGCCCGGCAGGAGCTCCTTGACGATGGCGCACAGCTCCGCCCCGATCGCCGCGCCGTAGCGCTCGGCCTCGGGAATGCCCGCGCGGAGCGCGTCGAGCGGGCTCAGCCCCGAGGACAAGCAGACGAACTCCTCGCGGATGAAGAACGAGGTCACCTGGTCGACCCGGGGTTGGATCGCATTCGTGGACTGGATGTCGGTCGCGTCGGCGATGACGACGCAGACCGAACGCAGGTCTTCCGGGGTGACGGTGGGGTATTCCACGGATTGTGCCGTGACGTCGGTCTCGCCGAGGGTGACCGACTCGCGGTCGGTCCGCACGGTCACTTCGCCGACCAGCCCGGCGAGTTCGGCGTGCGGAATCCGGAGCACCGGAATTCCCCGCGATCGGCACAGGGATTCCATGTGACCGGTCCGACCGCCACCGGAACACACCACGGCGGCGGACCTGACGATCGTGTCGTACAACTCGGGGCCGAGCACGTCGACCACGAGCACGGAACCGGGCTGGGGTCTTCCCGTGTGATTGGCGATGCCGCGAACACTCGTCGACGGCGAACCGACGAGCAGAACCCCTGGGATCTCGCGCGGGCTCACAGCACCCTCCTACCGATTCCGGTCGGTTTGCGGACCTGGCGGGCGAGTCGGCCTGGCTGCCGACCTCCGGGGCCGACGTCGTGGCGCACGACGTCGGCCCCGGGTTTGCGTCGAACACGACGAACCATGACCCGAGCCTCGCAGTCGGCGGGCCGGCCCGGCATCTTCTCTCGTGCGAGGTAGTGGTCCATTCGTGCCGTGTCGGCCCCGGGTTCACGGGCAACCACGGAGTAGTCGGCGGGTGCGGAGTCGCGCAGAATTGGTGGCGCGGGTCCGAGCGGAGCCCGGTTCAGGCGACCGGCTCCACCGCCTCTTCGAGCCCGAGCAGGAAACGGAGTTCGCGCGGCGTCACGGAGAGGTCCGTCAGCTTCGTGGTGGCGGCCGAGTTCACCGCGAACCGCAAGGCCCGGTCCGTCGGCGGGCCGTCGCCGTCGCGCGGGGCGAGGTCCCGGACCCGGTGAATGGCCTCCTCCAGCAGGGCTGCCAGCGCTTGGCGGTCGTCACGGCGACGGGTCGCCATTCGGCGGACGTCGAGCATGACCGAATGCGAGACGGCCTCGCGCAATTCGGGATCGGCCGTTTCGGTCAACGCGCCGACGAGCCCCTCCGCCTGCTCGTCGTAACACGATTCGATGCGGTGCAGCGTGGTGGCCGCGACTTCCACCGAGTGGTTCTTGATCGCGGCGAGGTTGAACGTGAACGCGCCGGTCCGACCGTTCCGGATGATCTCGTCGCCCTCACGCGGGCTGCCCACGACGGAAACGGGACCGGACGGCCTGCCGTCGGGACCGAGGAGTCGGCCGCACGGGTCGACTTCGACACCGCGCCCGGTGCGCCGGTGCGCGACGGCGATTTCCTTCCGCAGCAGGTTCGTCCACAGCGCGGAGTCCGCGCGCTCGTAGTTCGTTTCGCGCCCGAAATTCGAGACGACGAGATCCGCCTCGATCGTCCGCGTCGCGCCCTGCCCCGTGACGGACAGGACGAGCGTGCCCGCTCCGGTGGCCCGGATCTCGTGCACGCGGCCGGTGGTGAGCACGATCTGACCGCCTTCACCCATGGCCGCGTCGACGATATTCGTGGTATAAGCCATTGCGCTCACCCGAAGCACGGCCAACAGGCTCCCGTAGCTGTCGAGCAACGCGCGGAGCTCGTCCGTGGGAATGCGCTCCAGGATCGCGGGCAGATAAGGCTCCCACGATTTGGCGACCCGTTCCGTCACCACGACCGGAGATACTTCGGGATGTTCACGGGTGAGGATCGCGCACGCGCGCTCCCATTCTTCCCGGAAGCGGCGGACGAATTCCTCCCGCCCTTCCCAGCGGTCGCCGAGCAGTTGCGGCGCCGGTAACTCGAGAACCTGGTGCCGATGGTTCGACGGATAGGTGCGAGGCGTCAGCCCGGAACCGGAGATCATGTGGATCCGACCTTCGTGCCCCTGGCGTAACAACAGCGTCGCGGAGTCGTAGGCGCTGAGCAACGTGCCGACGATCGCGACGACGCCGTCCTTGCGCACGTGGAGCAACCGCTCGATACCGCTCTTGGAATACGGGCTGCGCACGAACGCCGGGTGCTCCAGCACCTCGGCCGCGAACGCCGGGTACTTCGTCTCCAGCCCGGTGGCGAGCACGACGTGGTCGGCCTCGAGGACCACCGGCTCGCTCCCGGCGCCGTCGGGCAGGTCGACGAAGCCCTCCACCACGACGTGCGCGTGGTCCTCGAAGACCTCCACGTCGACCGCTTCCCCGTCGACCTCGACCAGCCTCACGCCCGCCGCCGCCTCGCGGACGGCCTCGGCGAGGCGGCTCTCCAAGTAGTCCTGGTAGATCCGGCGCGGCGCGGGACCGGACTCGGTGAACTCGAAGTCGCGCCAGTCCCCCGGCCAGTCCGACCGGTCGGCCTCGTGGTTGGCCCAGCGGATGAAGTCGTCGACGTCCTCGCGGAATGCCGACATGCGGCCCGCCTGGATGTTGAACACGTGGTGCCAGTGGTTGCTCTCGCGCTGGTAGGCCACGCCGGAGTTCCGGTAGTCCGGACGGCGTTCCACCAGCACCACCTCCAATGGCTCGCGGGCGAACCTGAGAAAGCGGATGGTGGTCGCGGTGCCGGCCAGACCCGCTCCGACGACGACAACCCGGCGGAACCGGTCCACGCTTTTCACCATGCCACCTCTGTTTCCCTCTGGAGCTACCCGCCGAAGTCGCGGACGGCGAGCCGAAGCCACGCCGTTCCGGACCGCGCATTGGGTGATCGGCCAGTAGAATACCGTCGATCATGCGAGGTGGACATGCCGCGAAGGCCGCGTGACCCAATCGTTCCTCGGAATTTCGCCCGAAGCCGGCCGGACGTTCGACGGGTTCTACGTGATGATCACCGCGGCACCCTGGGCCAGGCCGGATCCGGGGCCGATCACGAGGGATATCGATGCATTCCCGAAGCCATTACCGCACAGGTGCTTGACAATTCGCCGCACGACTGGAGGTCACCGAGTCCGCAAAAATGCGGACAAAACAGCGGAGGCCGCCGACGGCGACGCGTCGACGACCTCTCACGAGCGGGCGGGGCGGGAGTCAGGAACCGTTCGGCCGCGGCGCGGCGGACGCCAGGAGGGCTTCGGCCAGCCCCCGTCCCCGCTTGGCGGGACCGTCCGGGCCGAACGACTGGCCCGACGCGTGCAGGCCCTCGAAGACCAGCATCAGCTGGTCGGCCAGCGCGTCCGGGTCCTCGACCCCGAGCTCGTCGGTCAGCTCGCGCATCCGCGCCCTGGTCCACGACTTCGCCACGAGGGCGTTGTGGTGCGCGGGCAGGTCGGGCTCCGGGAACTCGGCCATCGAGATGAGGAACTTGCAGCCGCGGAACGCCTCGGAGGAGAGCTCGCGGAGCACGATGTCGAACACCGCCAGGATCTGGTCGCGCGGGTCCGGGCCCGCGCCCTCGACGGCGGCGGTGAACTGGGCGCGGAACTCGAGGTCGGCGCGCTCGACGTAGGCGCCGACGAGGTCGTCCTTGGACGCGAACAGGCGGTAGAGGGTGGTCGGTGCGACACCGGCCTCGGCCGCGACGAGGTCCACGCCCGTGGCGCGGATCCCCCTCAGGTAGAACAGGTCCCCGGCCACTCGCAGTACGTGGGACCGGGTCTCAGCAGCGGTTCGATGCACGGGTTCCCCTCGCCATCGCCATGCTAGGGACGGTTCCCTAAAGTCTACTCCCGCACCAATGGCCCCACTATTCCCCGCTGCACCCGCTTGCCGTGGCCGAGCGCGCGCCGGCTCACCCCTCCGCGCCGCCGGCGACCCACGTGGCCCGACGCGAGGCCTCGACCTCGAACGGCAGGCGCACCACCGCCACCGGCGGACCCGCGAGGTCGGCCGCGTCCAGCACCAGCACCTCGTCGCCCGCGACGGTCACCACCCAGCCTTGCCCCTCGTCCTTGCCGTTCGGCACGAACACCGGCTGGCTCGGCGTGGTGGCGAGCCCGCGGCGCCACGTGCAGCCCATCGCCACGTCGTGGCGGATGATCGCGGCGCCCGCCGTGCCGAACACGAAGCGGTGGCGGCGGCCCGCCAGGCGGTCGTCGACGACGCCGACGTCCATCGCGGGCAGCTCGACCTGGCGCACGCCGCCGGTGGCGAGGTCCAGCGTGTGGCGACGCAGCACGCCCGGCGCCCAGACCGCGTCCACGACCACGCGACCGAGGTCCTCGTAGGCGTTGACCAGGGACAGCACCTCGCCCTCGGCCACCTCGAACCACAGCGGCCGGCCGTAGGCGAGCAGGCCGATGCGCGTCGGGCCGGTGGCCGGGCCGGAGTACGGGTCGCGCAGGCCGACGAGGTCGGCGGCGCGGCTGTAGTACGGCGCCGAGTCGAAGACGACCACGAAGCGGTCCGTCACGCCGACCGCACGCATCCGGGGCGCGCCCTCCAGCGGGAACGGCTCGGCGCGCAGCACCTCGCCGTCGTCGCCGAGCGTGACGTGCTCGGCGTAACCGAGGTCCGGGTGCGACATGGCCGTGTGCCACACCCCGCCGTCGAAGACCGGGCGGGCCATCGTGGCGCCGGAGGGCAGGTCGGCCGGCACGAGGGCGGCCGGCCTCGGGCCGCGGTACCACCGCGCGCCGTCCGGCCCGAGCCGGACGCCCGACACGCCGTACTTGCCGGACCAGACGAGCGCACCGTCCAGCCCGGCGGGCAGCGCACCACGCACCACCAGCGCTTCCGCGACCTCCCGCACCGACGCGACCACGCCAACCACCCCGTCCTCACATTCCATAACACTGTCTTACTACCATTTATAGCGGCGTTATGGAACCTCGTCAAGCCGATCCGGCCCCTGGCGGCACGTGTACCCGTACGGCCTATTGCGCCAACCTCACGTCTCGCGGACAGGACGTGGTGGCCCACCCGGTGGTCACAACTGGTCACCTCGAGGGTCCGGCGCGCTCGTGGCGGACTCGATCGCGATCGTCGTGGCGCCGCCCGCGGCGAGGCTCCGGTGCCGGGTGACGTCGTGGTCGAGCTGCCGCGCCAGGCGCCCGATGGTGGTCGAGGTCAGGTAGCCGTCGGCGCCGGCGTCGAGCATGCGCCGGACGGGACCGTGGTAGCTGACCGCGAGGCCGTCGTCCTCGACCTCGGTGACGATGACGCGGGCCTTCGGGAACATAGACCGGAGCAGCCCGATCAGCTGCGGGCTGCCGGGCGGCGCCAGCAGCACGTCGGCCGTCTTCGGCGCCGCGTGCAGGTCGAGCACGATGTAGTCCTCGCCGAGGGCGGCCGACAGCGACGCCCGCGCCGACCTGGACAGCTTCATCGCGGTGGCGACCACGGTCACGTCGTGCACCGCCGGGTCCGGCCCGGCGTCCCCGCGCGGTTCGGCGGTGGCGGTGACCGTCGCGATCGGGACACCGTCCCTCGTGACGACCAGGCTCTCACCGGGGCTGAGCGCGTCGAGGAGCGCGACGACGTCCTCAGGCAGCCGTGTCGCGTCGATGTGTCCGCGTTCGTCGATCATGTCTATGGGACGGCTACGCCCCCTGCGGCGTTGGCCGGCGCACGTCGTCCGGCTGAACCGAGCCGGGACACGGCAACGGCACCTCGCTGTGGGACGAGGTGCCGTTGGGAGGTGCCGCGGGCTACAGCGGCACGTTGCCGTGCTTGCGCGCCGGCGTCGGGCGACGCTTGTCGCGCAGCATCGCCAAACCCCGCGCGACCGCGGACCGGGTGTGCGCCGGGTCGATCACGTCGTCGACCAGGCCCCTCTCGGCCGCGTAGTACGGGTGCACGAGCTGTTCGGAGTACTCCGCCAGCAGCTCGGCCCGCAGCGCGTCCGGGTCGGCCGCCGCGGCGAGCTCCTTGCGGAAGATCACGTTCACCGCGCCCTCCGCGCCCATCACCGCGATCTCGTTGGTCGGCCAGGCCAGCGCCAGGTCCGTCCCGATGGACCGGGAGTCCATCACGATGTACGCGCCGCCGTACGCCTTGCGCACGATCACCTGGATACGCGGCACGGACGCCTCGCAGTAGGCGTAGAGCAGCTTCGCGCCGTGCCGGATCACGCCCGCGTGCTCCTGCGACGTGCCGGGCAGGAACCCCGGGACGTCCACAAGGGACACCAGCGGGATGCCGAACGCGTCGCAGAACCGCACGAACCGCGCCGCCTTCTGGGACGCCTCGATGTCCAGCACGCCCGCGAACACCAGCGGCTGGTTGCCGACCAGCCCCACGACCGCGCCGTCGATCCGGCCGAACGCCACCACCACGTTGCGCGCCCACCCCTCGTGGACTTCGAGGAACTCCCCGTCGTCCACCAGCTCCTCGATGAGCGTGCGCATGTCGTAGGGCTTGTTCGGCTCGACCGGCACGATCGAGGCGAACTCCGGCCGCACGTCGTCCACCGCGCCGACCGGCTCGCGGGCGGGCGGTGGCTCCAGGTTGTTCGACGGCAGCATCGACACCAGGTAGCGGACGTCCTCCAGGCACGACTCCTCGTCGTCGTGCACGAACGACGCCACGCCCGACAGCTCGCCGTGCACCGACGCCCCGCCCAGCTCGTCGTGCGTGACCTTCTCCCCCGACACGGCCTGCACCACGTCGGGACCGGTCAGGTACATCTGCGCCGTGCCGCGCACCATGAACGTGAAGTCGGCCAGCGCGGGCGAGTACGCCGCGCCGCCCGCGGACGGGCCGAGCACCACCGCGATCTGCGGTATGACGCCGGACGCCTCGACCTGGCGGCGGAAGATGCCGCCGTAGCCGTCGAGCGCCATCACGCCTTCCTGGATGCGCGCGCCGCCGCTGTCGTTCAGCGCGATGATGGGCGAGCCGGTGTCGATGGCCATGTCCATCACCTTGTGGATCTTCGCCGCGTGCGCCTGGCCGAGCGAACCGCCGAAGATGGTGAAGTCCTGCGCGTAGACGAACACGCGCCGCCCTTCGATGGTGCCCGAGCCCGCCACCACGCCGTCGGTGTGCGGGCGGTGCTCGGACACCTTCAAGCCGTGCGCCTGGTGCCGCCGGTAGAGCTCGATCTCGGTGAACGAACCCTTGTCCAGCAGCATGTCCAGGCGTTCACGCGCCGTGTGCTTGCCGAGCGAGCGCTGCCGGCGCACCGCTTCGGCGTTGGACACCGCGCGGTCGCGCAGGTCGTCGTTGCGCTCCCGCAACAGGTCCATCGTGCGGATGGGCAGTTCGGGTCGGAAGTCCGAGTGCCCGTTGACGTGGTCGATCCCTGAAGTGGTCATCGTCGGCCTGCCTGGCGATCGGTCACCGCACCGGTGTCGGCGAGCCACCGCACCGTGTCGGTGACCGTGTCGGCGAACGGACGGGGTTTGAGGTCGAGCGTGCTCGCGGCCGGGTCGACCCGGACCGCCGCGCCGACCGTGGCGATCGCGCCGTACTCGGCGGGGATGTGCCACGGCCAGAAGGGTTGCACCAGGTCGACGAGCCGCCCGACGGGCGTCATCATCGCGGCGGGCAGGAAGACCGCCGGCAACGCGCGACCGGTGGCCTTCCTGATGCCGTCGAGGTACTCCCTGATCGTCAGGTAGTGCCCGGGCCCGAAGTGCCGGCCCGTGACGTCCGGGGACAGCAGCGCCGCGTGCAGCGCCGCCGTGTCCCGCACGTCGCCGATCTGCAGCCCGCCCGAGGGCCACATCGGCATGATCCCGCGCAACGTGTTGCGCAGCCGCTCGACCTGGTCGCCGAGCTTCGGGTCGTGCGGCCCGAGGAGGGGCGGCGGGTAGCTGACGACCACCGGCGCCCCTTCCTCCTGGTGCCGCCGCGCGATGGCTTCCGACGCGGCCTTGGTGGCCGCGTACGGCTCCCGGGTCGCGCCGACGGGCGACTGCTCGCGGATCACCCGCACACCGGGCCCGAACAGGGCCGCGATGCTCGACACGTGGACGATGCGGCCCGCACCGGCACGGCGGGCGGCGGAGAGCACCACCTCCGTGCCGTGTGCGTTGGTCCGCAGCATCTCCGCCCGCCTGCGCCGGTCGAACGAGTACACCGACGCCGCGTGGACCACCGCGTCCACGCCGCGCACCGCCGCGTCGACCGACCGCTCGTCGGTCACGTCGCCGACGAAGACGTCGACGGCGTCGGGCGGCACCTCCAGCGGTCGCGTGGCGGCGTCCACCGCGTCCGCGTCCCGGACCAGCAGTCGGACCCGGTGTCCGGCGCGCACGAGCTCCGCCACCGTGTGCGAGCCGACGAAACCGGTACCCCCGGTGACGGTCACCAGCATGTGCACTCCCTCCCGAAGCGGGCGGACCCGCGGGTCAGACCTGGTGGAACGAGCTGCTGTAGAACAGCAGCGCCGACGCGCTCGCGCCGCGACTGGAGCCGAGAACCTGCCCCACGAAGATCGTATGGTCCCCGCCCTCGTAGAACTGCACCAGCTCGCACTCCAGCCAGGCCAGCGAACCGTTGAGCAGCGGTGCGCCGGTGTGCGGTCCCTCGATCCAGTCCACCGCGTCGAACTGCTCCGGCCCGAGCGGCCGGCGCTTGTCGGCGAAGTACTTCGCGGTGTCCCGCTGGTCCGCGCCCATGATCGACACGCCGAACCGCTTGGCGTTGGCGATCGCGTCGTGCATCACCGCCGAGTGCGAGATGCAGCAGAGCACCAGCGGCGGGTCGAGGGACACCGAGGTGAACGAGTTCGCCGTCATGCCGTGCGCGCGCTCGCCGCCGACCGTCAGCACCGTGACCCCGGTCGCGAACAGGGACATGGCCTCCCGCAGCGAGGTCTCCTCCATCGTGGGCGCCGCCTCGTACATGTCCGTCATCCCCCCAGCCCGGCACGGGCGAGTGCCGGGGCCTCGGCGTAGGGCGCGAGCGCCTTCCGCAGGTCTTCGGGCACCCGGGAAGGCACCGTGTTGGTGTTCGGGCCGCGCATGCACGCGATCCGCTGCCTGCCCTTGGCGACCAGGACCTCCTGGCCGCCGGTGACCTTGACGTAGTCGAAGCTGAACTGGACCTGCGTCTGGGTCAGCTCCTCCAGCCGCATCCGCACCGACAGGTCGTCGAAGAGGGTGATCTCGGAGAAGAACTCGCACTCCACCTTGAGGGTGAACAGCTTGAGGTCGTCCTGGAGGTCCCGCAGCACGCTCGGCGCCTTCTCCTTCAGGAACATCTCCCGGCACCGCCCCTGCCACCGCAGGTAGTTCACGTAGTACACGTTGCCGACGAGGTTGGTCTCCTCGAACCCGACGGTGTGCCGGATCTCGTAGTAGTCGGTCATGTCAGCTCTCCTTGCCCACGAGCACCGCGAACACCACCGGCTCGGCCCGGTCGATGACGGTGGTCACCCAGGTGGCGACCTTGGCGTCGCCGGTCGACAGCACGGCCCAGCCGTCCGGGTGGACCCGGTCGACGGTCAGCGCCTGCGTGGTGGAACCGGTCTTGCGCAGGCACTCCAGGGCACTCCACACGCGGGTGCCGGAGATGGCCGCCGTCTCGCCGACCTCGGAGGCGAGCAGGTCGCGCACGGCGATCAGGTCGTCGCCGAGCAGACCGGTCCAGTCCTCCTCCGACCGGGCGACGGCTTCCTCGACGTCCACGCCGAGCGTGCCGCCCGCGGCCGCCACGGCGAACGTGACGCCCGCGCTGTGCGAGGCGGACACCTCCGCGCCGTCGACCTCCGGCTTGCCGTCGGGCCGGTAGCGCACCTCGACGGGGCGGTCCAGCGCCCGGCTGAGCGCGAGCGCGGTCTGCGCGCGCCGCTCCGGCGAGGCGTCGGTCGGGTCGGGCTCGACCACGACCGCGCGGCTGCCGCCCAGGACCCGCTCCAGCGAGCGCTCCAGGTACGAGCCGAGCATGGTCGGCGTCCACGGTCCCGCGCCGTCGCGCTTGCGCACGGCCCGCAGCACCAGGCCCTCCCACCGCTCGACGAGCCGGCCCTCGGGGTCGCGCACGTCGAGGTCGTAGGTGTAGCTGTCGCCGTCCTGTGACCGCTCGCGGGCGTCCAGCACCACGTACTGGGCCAGCTGGTCCACCGGCGCGGCCAGGTAGAGCCGCTCCACGCTCTGCGGCAGCAGCGTGGCGTCGGGGACGCAGCACTGGATCGCGTGCATCATCACGTCCCGCGTGCCCGGGTCGGCCAGCATCCGGTCCTGCGGCAGGAACGGCGCGAACCAGGTGGCCACGGAGGTCGTGGCGACCTCGGCCACCGCGTGCCGGGCGCTCGCCCGCCGGTAGCCCTGCAACCGCTGGAACCGCTTGCCCTGGAACAGGACGCTGCCGTACAGCTCGGTGACCGGGTCGACCGGCACCAGCGGCAGCACGGGGGCGCCGTCCACCACGTCACCGGGGATCGCCGGCCGCGGGAACCGCAGTCGGGCCCGGAAGTGGTCGGCGGAGAACCCGGTGTCCTCGGCCCTGATCGCGACGTCCACCGTCTCGGCGTCGCGGGCGAGCGCGGCGATGCGCACCGTCAGCGAGCCTCCCGGCCGCACGACCACCGGCCGCAGGAACTCCACGTCCTCCAGCATCGGCGGCGCTTCGTGCCCGGTGAGGGCACTGGCCACCTGGGTCATGGCCTCCATGCCGATGACCGCCGGGAACAGCAGGTCGCCTTCGAGCAGGTGGTCGCCCAGGTACGGGTCGCTGCCGTCGGACAGGTCGGCCTCGGTGACCAGTTCGACCGCCGGGTAGTGGACCAGCACGCGGTCCACGAACCGGGCCAGCGGCAGCTCGGTGCTCGCCATCTCCAACGTCGGCAGGCCCGCGGCGCGGCCGGAGACCACCAGCACGGGGCCCACGGTCGGGTCGGCCAGCACCTCGCGCAGCACCGCGATGCCCGCGTCGGTGGAGATCGGCGTGATGCCGTCGCGCATCAGCGCCTCGACCACGCCCAGCCGCTCGCCCATGCCCGCGCCGGACCAGACCGACCACTCCAGGGCCAGCACCCTGGCGTGCGGGTGCTTCACGCCGAAGTCGACGGTCAGCTCGCTCATCCAGTCGTTGGCGGTGGAGTAGTGCGCCTCGCCGCGCAGGCCCGCCCGGCCGATGATGCTGCCGAACGTGACCAGGAGCTTGATCTGCTCCGGGTCGACGGCGTCGAGCACCGCGTTGAGGCCGGCGATCTTCGGCGCCAGCGTGGCGTGGAAGTCCTGTTCGGACAGTCCCGTCAACGCCTTGGGCTCGTTGCGGCCCGCGCCGTGCAGCACGGCGGTCACCTCGCCCAGCTCGGCGCGGAACTTCGCCACCGCGACGGCGATCTGCTCGGCGGAGGTCACGTCGGCCCGCTCGTAGCGGTGCTTGATCCCGGCCGCGGTCATCCGGGCGAGGTTGGCCGCCAGCTCGGGGTCGGCGGCCGGGTCGGCCCGGCCGATCAGCGCCAGGGACGCGCCCGAGTCGGTGGCCATCGCGATGGCGCACTCGGCCGTGATGCCCTTGCCGCCACCGGTGACCAGCAGCACGTCGTCCGAGTCGAGCGGGGTGCCCCCCGGCGAGTCGGGCGCCACCTGACCGGACACCGCCCGTAGCACCGGCACCGTCCGCACGCCGTCGGCGTCGTACCGGGCCTGCGAGAACTCCGTCGTGGCCGCGACCTCGGCCGCCACCCGGCGCACCGCGTCGGTGTCCGGGCCGGACTGTTCGGGGGCGAGGTCGACCAGCGTCACCGGGATGTGCGGCGCCTCCAGGTGCAGCGTGCGGGCCAGGCCCGACGCGCCGAGCTTGTGCTGCACGACCGCGAGCCTGCGACCGGACGCCAGCACGTCGCGCGCGGCCTCCAGGAACAGGCCGACGTGCGCGTCACCGCCCTCCGGCGGCAGCAGCAGGAGCACGCCGTCGCCGGGCAGGCCGGCCTTCAGCGGCTCGGCCAGCGGGTGGCCCTCGGGCGCGTAGACGGTCCACTCGCCCACCGGTCCGGGCGCCGCCGCCACGAGCTCGCGCTCGACGTGCTCGACCAGGAACGGCCGCACCCACGGCGCGACGCCGGGCACCTCGCCGTTGTCGCGCTCGTCGGTGTGCGCCGTGTCGGCCAGGTTGTCGATCAGCTCGGCGAGCTCGCCCATCCGCACGGTGGCGAAGTTGGTCGTGCCCTCCAGGGCCGGGCGGCCGAGGCTGCGGGTGACCTCGTTGACCAGCTGGCCGACCGTGATGGAGCTCAGGTGCAGGTCGTCCAACGGGTGCGTGTTCGCGGTGATGGCCTCCAGCGGCAGCTCCACGCGCTCCGCGGCCAAGCGGCGCAGCAGCTCCAGCGTGGACTCGCCGTCGGAACCCGTGGCGGTCTCGGACTTCGCCGCCTTGGCCGCGGCGGAGGCGGCCTGCTCGGCCGTGCGCACGGCGGAGTCGAGGGCGGGAGCCGTCTCGCAGGGGCTCGCCAGGAACGTCATCGAGCCGTCCAGCGGCAGGTCGCGGATGACCCGGTCGCTGAACAGGACGTCCGTGCGGACCGGCGCGCCGAGCACGTGCGCGGCGGCGACGACGGTCAGCAGCGAGGTGAGCGACCCGCTGTCGGTGTCGACGGAGAGCGCCGGCTTGTCGGGGGCGATCTCCTCCAGCAGGCCGGTGAGGACGCGGCCGGGGCCGACCTCGACGACCAGGTCGGTCGTCGCGGCGGCCTTGGCGGCGGCCTCGTGGAACCGGACCGGGAGGGTGATCTGGTCGCGCAGCAGCTCGCGCAGGTCGGCGCCCGCCTCCAGCACGTCGCCGGTGACGGTGGAGTGCACCGGGCGGATCAGCCGGCCGAAGTCGAAGTCGACCAGCCGCTCCGCCATGGCCTCCGACGCCGGGGACACCAGCGGCGAGTGGAACGCGTGGGAGACGTTGATGCGGGTCGCCTGCACGCCCGCAGCCCGGGCCACCGCGCACACCCGGTCGACGGCCTCGGCCGGACCGGACAGCACGGTCTGCGCGGGGCCGTTGTAGCCGGCGATCACGACGTCCTCGCCCGCCGCCAGCTCGAGCGCGCGCTCGGCCGTCGTGCCGAGGCCCGCCATCGCGCCGCCGCCCTTGCTGGCGCTCGCCATGACGCGACCGCGTTCGGCGGCCAGCGACAGCACCCGGTTGGCGCTCAGCGCGCCGCCCCAGTGCACCGCGGTCAGCTCGCCGAGGCTGTGCCCGACGGCCGTGTGCGCCTGGATGCCCAGTTCCCGCAGCACGTTCAGCGCGGCGAGGGAGCCGGCGACGATGCGCGGCTGCGCCACCTCCGTGGCGACCTGGTCGCCGTCGGTCGGCAGGCCCGCGGCCTGGAAGACCTCCTCGGCGACGGGGAAGCGGCGGCGGATGGCGCCGACCGCGCCCCGGCCCGAGCCCTGGCCCGGGAACAGGAACGCCAGGCGCGGCTCCGCGGCCCGGTCGTCCAGGAACACGCCGTCGGCGGCGTCGAAGAGCGTGGTGCCCTCGCTCACCGCGACGATCAGCTTCTCGACCTTGCGCTCGGCCTCCTCGGGCGTGCGGGCCACGACGGCGCCGCGCAGCGACGAGCCGGTGAGCCGCGCGGCCAGCGCCGACGCCAGGTCGCCGAGCTCGGCGAAGGCCAGCTTCGGCAGCAGGGCGGCGACCTCGGCGACGCGGTCCTTCAGCGTCGTGCGGTCGGGCGCGTCGAACAGCAGCACCTCGGCGTCCTGGCGACCGGCGACCAACGCCTTCGTGCGCACGTCGAGCTGCTCGCGGCGGGGCGCGTCGGGCGCGGCCTCCAGGGCGATGTGGGTGTTGATGCCGCCGAAGCCCATGGCCGACACGCCGGCGCGCACCGGCTGGTCCTCCGGCCACAGCTCGGCCTCGAGCGGCACGTACATCACCGCGTCGTCGGCGGTCAGCTTCGGGTGCGGGTCGTAGTGGCCCGTGCCCGGCGGGATGACCTGGTGGTGCACGGCGAGGGCCGCCTTGATCAGTCCGGCGACCCCCGCCGCGGCCTTGGTGTGCCCGAAGTTGCCCTTGACGGTGCTCAGCGCGGCGGGCCGGGCGTTGGGGTCGGCGTTGCGGCGGGCCGAGGACAGCGCCTCGATCTCCGTCTCGTCGCCCAGCGCCGTGCCGGTGCCGTGGCCCTCGAAGTAGGACACCGACTCCAGGCCGTAGCCCGCGCGGCCGTAGGCGCGGTGCAGGGCCAGGCGGTGGCCGTCGGCCTCGGGGCGGGTGATGCCGCCCTTGCCGTCCGAGGAGACGCCCCAGCCGGCGATGGTCGCGTAGATGCGCGCGCCCTTGGCCAGGGCGTCCTCTTCGCGCATCAGCACGAGCGAACCGGCGCCCTCGCCCGGCCAGAAGCCGTTGGAGTCCTTGTCGTAGACCTTCATCACGCGCTTGGCCAGCGCGCCGGTCTTGGCGAACCCGATGACCTCGAACGGGTCGATCGACAGGTCGACACCGCCCGCGATGGCCACGTCCATGTCGCCCTCGACGAGCGACTTGGCGGCCGTGGCGACCGACAGCAACGACGAGGAGCACGCGCCGTCGACGGTGTAGCCGCCGCCGCGCAGGTCGAAGTAGTTGCAGATGCGGCCCGCGATCGTGTTCGCGAGGCCGCCCGCCAGGGTGTCCTCGTTGATCTCCGGGAACGGGGCCTTGTAGTCCACTTCCAGCTCGCTCAGGAAGCCCGCGATCTCGTCCTCGGGCCAGCCCTTGCCCGCCAGCGCCGCGGCGACCGTGCGGCGCACGTAAGGCCAGCGCAGCCGCATGATGTTCGCGCGGGAGAACTCACCGGTGAGGCTGTTTCCCAGCACCACGCCGGTGGACCGCTTCGGCAGGCCCTCGCCGTCGGGGAATCCCGCGTCGGCCAGCGCCTGGGCGGTCACGTCGAGCGCGAGCCAGTGCGTCAGGTCGGTGGAGCGGAACGTGCTGCCCGCCACTCGGTAGTGGACGCGGTCGAACTCGAAGTCGCGCAGCACCGCGGCCTTCGTGCTGTAGAAGCGGTCGGGCGCCTCGGGGTCGGGGGAGTAGTAGTCCGCCTGGTTCATCCGCTCGTCGGGCAGCCTGCGGAAGGCCCGACGACCGGCCAGTACGTTTTCCCACAGTTCCCCTGTGGAACCGGCATCGGGGTAGCGCAGGCCGATGCCGACGATTGCGATCCGCTCACTGCTCATGCTTTCACCGTCTTTGTGGACATCGGGGATTCGGGATAATCCGTTAAACGGCCGTGCGCATACGCGACAAAGGCTCACGGCACTTCGGAATATGTGCTCGACTTAATACTGCACGACCAACCGACGACTTGCTTCTCCTATTTTGCCCTGTGACCTGCGCTTTTCCATAACAGCGTGATTCGATTTCTCCGCGCAACGACCCGGTCACGCGGCCGCAGCGTCCGCTCCCCCGCCCGCCGCGTCGGGGACCGGTGGACCCGTCGACTCCCCCGGTCGCCGGAGCCCGACCCGGCGAGGTCGATCCGTTCGGCTCAGCAAGTGCGCACGAATGAAGAAATCCACGTTGCATCACACTGAGATGCTTCCCGGGCCCCACGAGCGCCGCTCACCACCAGGGGCTCCTGTCCCCCGCACCACCCGCTCCGGAGAGGGATCACATGGCGCGCACCGGCACCAACCAGAAGGACCAACTGGAGCTGACACCGACCGTCGGCACGTCGACGTTCGTCACCGGCAACTTCCCGCGCAGGCGCGGGCTCATCGTCCTGCTCGCCTCCATCGCGGGCTTCCTGCTGACCGTCGTGTGGTCGGCCCACTTCGTCGACTCGGTGATCGGTGACAACGTCGCCAACTCGCTCTTAGGCCACGACGCCAAGGAAACCCCGATCCAGGGCATCGCGGCGGGCATCGCGTTCGCCTTCGTCAGCGGCATCGCGGGCACGTTCACCGCGTGCAACATCGCCGCGTTCGGCGCCGTCGCCCCGATGCTCGGCTCCGCCGGGTCGCGGTGGGCGAAGCTCGCCGCCACGCTTAAGCCGATCGGGTGGTTGGCCGTCGGCATGATCCCGGTGTCCGCGCTGTACGGCGTGCTGGTCGGCATCATCGGCACGCGCATGCCGCAGTTCTCCACCGCGGCCAACGCGCCGGGCACGCTGAGCAGCCGCAGCATCCAGTCGCTGATCGTGTTCGGCGTCATCGGCCTGGTGATGTTCTACCTGGGGCTCGCCGCGCTGGGCCTGGTGCGCGACCCGTTCCGCAAGATCTCCCAGCGGTTCCCCAACGCGCCGATGGTGTTCATGGGCGTGCTGATCGGCGGATTCCTGATCGGTCGCCCGTTCGGCCTGTTCCGGAAGATGTTCCGCGACGCGGCGGAGAGCGGCAACCCCTTGTACGGCGCCGCCGCATTCACCCTCCAGTCGGTTGGCAACATCATCATCATGGCCCTACTGTTCCTCGCGCTGGCCTACTTCACGGGCGGCCGTTTGCAGCGGTGGCTCACCGCCAAACCGAGCAGGATCGCCACTGTGACCGCCGTCGCCCTGATCGTCGCCGGCGTCTTCACCTTCATGTACTGGGACATCAGGCTGCTGGCCCGGCGGGAGATCATCCCGTGGTACCCGACGGCTCCGTGGGCCTGACCACTTCGAGGGGAACAAGGACGAACATGGGCATTCCGACCGAGCCGATCGGCAGCGTTCCGCGTCCCGCGGAGCTCGTGCAGGGCTTCCGCGACCACGCGGAAGGCCGCATCGACGCCGCCGAGCTGCGCGCGCTGACCGACAAGGCGCTGGCCGACACCGTCAGCCGGTTCGAGGCCACCGGTTCGCCGGTGGTCACCGACGGCGAGCAGGACAAGCCGAGCTTCCTGACCTACCCGGTGGCGGGCATCGCCGACCTGGCGGCGGGCGGGCCGGTCGTGCCGTTCGCCGACGGGCACACCCGGCAGCTGCCCGTGCTCACGAGCGGGCCGTTCCGCTACGCCGCGCACGCCGTGGACCAGCTGCGCAACGCGCAACGGCTCACGTCGCTGCCGGTGAAGCAGCCGGTGATCGCGCCGTCCGCGCTGAGCCTGCTCTACCCGGCCGACGGGATCGACGGCTACTCGCGCGAGGAGTTCACCGCCGACCTCGTCAACGAGACCGAGGCCGACATCCGCGCGTGCCTGGAGGCGGGTGCGTCCGTGGTGCAGCTCGACTTCACCGAGGGACGGCTGTCGCTCAAGCTCGACCCGTCGGGCGGGTTGCTGCGGGACTTCGTGGCGCTCAACAACGCGGTGCTGGAGCGGTTCTCCGAGGCGGACCGGGCCAGGATCGGCGTGCACACGTGTCCCGGCGGCGACTGGGACTCCACCCACAGCGCGGACGTCGACTACGCCGAGCTGCTGCCGGAGCTGTTCCGGATCAAGGCCGGCCGGTTCTACGTGCAGCTGGCGAGCGAACCCGACCGCCGGCGGGTGCTCGCGGTGATCAAGGAGCACCTGCCCGCCGACGCGCGGATCTTCATCGGCGTGACCGACTCCATCGACCCCCGGGTGGAGACGGCCGAGGAGGTGCGGGACCGGGTGCTGGAGGCGGCCGAGTTCATCCCCGTGGAGCGACTCGGCACGTGCGACGACTGCGGGTTCGCCCCGTTCGCCGACGACACCTCCACCTCGCGTGACACGGCGTTCGCCAAGATCTCGGCGCGCGTCGAGGGCACGAGGCTGGCCGCGGAGGCGCTCGGAGCCTGATCGGCGCCGCGCGATGTCGGCACGGTCTTGCGGCCGTGCCGACGTCCTCGCCCGGACGGCCCGCGCCGCACCGTCCACACCGGACGTTCGGCGCGGCGGGTGACCGGGGTGGCGGCGGAGGGCGTCGGGCATCGGCGTGCTAGCCCGGTGACGGCACGGCCAGTTCGGCGTCGGGCGCGTTGCGGGTGTCGAGCTCGGGCAGCGCGAGCAGGATCGGCAGGTCCAGCGGGCACGCCGCCCTGGTCTCGATGTCCGCTTCCGCGGTCCGACCCGTCGACACGGTGACGGCGTCGGTGCCGCCGACGAACAGCGGCCGTCTCTTCGACGGGTTCGGGTCGAGGTCGTCGACCGCGACCACGGCGGCCCGGAGGTGGAACTTGCCCTCGGGCATCGCCTCCAGCCGGTACGGCCCCGCGCCGTCCCGGATGTCGCACGCGACCGGGATGCCCTGCGCGATCGGGTCCTTGAACGCCCCCACGTACACCCGCACCGGCGTCCCGGTCTCCGGCACGCCGACCCACCCCGCCACCGCGCCGGCCCGGGTCCCGCTCGCGGGTCCGGAGAACGACGACAGCGAGAGCATGCCGCCGAAGGACAGCGCGCGGTAGCGGGCGGGCGGCACGCCGACGCTGCGGGTGAAGCGGCTGGTGAACGTGCCGAGGCTGTTGTACCCCACCATGTACGAGATCTCGGTGACGCTCAACGACGTCTCCAGCAGCAGCTGCTTGGCCTTCGTGAGGCGGACCGCGGTGAGGAACCGGCCCGGCGACGTGCCGGTCAGCGTCCGGAAGACCCTGGAGAAGTAGAACTTGCTCAAGATCGCGGTGTCCGCCATGTCGTCCAGTGAAAGCGGCTCGTGGTAACGGTTCCACATCGTGTCGATCGCGCGCTCTACCGCACTCTGCACAACACTCCTCCATCCCCCTCGCTCACGCGGTACCGGCGAGCGCCCCGAACGGCAGCGGTCTCCCGCTCGCGGTGGCCCGCCGTCAGCCCAAGTCGGACCCCCGCCGACCGACCGCACGCCGCGGCCGGATCCGCGTGATCCCCCACCAGGTCCGGCCGGCGCCGCCCGACGCCGTCCCCCTCGACCCGTGCCCACCCGGTGCGGCCGCGCACCGGGGAACCCGTTCCCGACCCGAACGGCGCCAGGACACGACGCCGCGGCGACCGGTGCAGGTTGGCCAACGTGTCCTCCCGTCGCTGTCCGGCCGCCGCGGCCGGCGGTCCGCTCGAGGATGCTCCCCGGGTCCGGACCGGTCTACTTCACCCTTGCGGTGCGGGGCGCCGGCGATGACGCCTACCGCCACCCCGCGCCGACCGCCGCGGGCTCCTGGGCCCGATCGCGCAACCGGACGTTGACCCGCAGGTGCTCCCCCGCGCCGACGGCGATCGTGTGCCCCATCCCACCGGCGAGCCCCACCCCGGGACGGGGGTTCGCGCCGCGCAACGCGACCGCGATGCAGCGGGTGGCCGCGGCGCCGACCACGAGCTCGCGGTCGAGCGGACCTTCGACCAGCGTGCTCGGCGCCGGCCCGAAGGCCGGGATCAGGTCGTCGATGATCCCCACGGTCACCTCCGACGCGTCGGCCTGCGCGGGCACCTCCAGCGTGCCGACCACCGAACCGCTGCCGCCGTACCGGGGCGTCGGCATCGCGCTGAACACGCGGGAGCCGGTCTCCAGCGGGTTGTCGAAGTCCGGCAGCGCGACAGCCGCCAGCAGACCGCTGACCTCGGGGTTGCGGTACTGCGTCGGCGAGAGGCCGACCGCACGGGTGAACCTGGTGGTGAACGTGCCGACGCTGCTGTACCCGATCGTGGAGACGATGTCGGCGACCGTCATCCACGTGGTCAACAACAGCCGTTTGCCTTCGAATAATCGGACGGCCGCGAGGTACCGGCCCGGCGGCATGCCCACGGTCGCGTGGAACAAACGCGAGAAGTGGAACGGACTGACCAGCGCGGCTGCTGCGACATCGCGCAGCGTAAGTGGTTCGTAGTAGTTCGAGCGCATCAGTTTGATGGCGCGACGGACGGCATCGTGCACGGTATTTACCTTTCGGCCTGAATTGCGATCGGATCATTCGCGGCACGGCGCCGACAAGCCGGATCAACACGAACCGGCTGATGGGAGCCGTTGGGAAAGCCGCGACGGTGCGGCGCGAACCTATCCGTACCCACCCATTTTCGTGAATACGGCGGCACTTCTCGCTGGCCCGATCTTCACCACCCCAGATGGCCTTTGTGCGAAGCCCCCATAACTCCGCACCGTGAAGGACGCTAGCAGGGCCGGGTGCCGCTGGTAATTACCCCGGAACCAGAACCGCAATCTGCGAGACGACTGTGGGCCGTTGTGCCCAACCGACAGGGCCGCACGGGGGTACGCGGACGCATCCGAGCACCGAAGCGCCCCGTCCTCGGTCACGAAGAGTGACCACTCGAGCGGCCACCGCGAAGGCCCCACCCGATCCCGACGGGAACCACGCCCGTCGACGTCCACCCGTGCCCGCCGGCGGCGGGACCGATCGCCTGACAGGCGTCGAAACGGTCGCCGCACGGCGTCGGGCCGTCACCCGGCGGCCACCCGGTCGGCCCCGACGGCCACCGCTCCCCTGCCCCTGATGAACGATGCCACGTCGGCCGGCATCACGGGCAGTGATCGCCGCCGGGAAATTCCACCCGACGATTCCCTCCATTAGCCTACCAGCGCTCCGGACCCTGTCGCGGCTCCACGAGCGAAAGTCGGCGCACTCCCCCGAAGCTCCCGGATCGTGGACCCACATCGGGATCCCGCAGGCCGGCACAGCCGTCCACACAGCCGTCCACACCGCCGGCCCGGCCGGGGAACCAGGCCGTCGATCACGCTCGAAAGCCGACTGCCCGGCGTTATGCCCGACAGCTTCGCGACCGATTCCTCCCATTCCCCCGCGAACCCGCGAACGCCCGCAAGAACACCACTTGCTTGACCGATGCGACCTGCGTTAGCGTTGCCCGGACCAGATGCTAGGGATGGTTCCCTTACATGAACTGAACCGTCGACCGAAGCCACGGGCGAACGTCCGACAGCCGGGCGCCCCGACGCCGATCACCGGGGCCGGAAACGGGAAGTGGGAATGAGCGCAGAACCGCGGACAGGTGGCCCGCGGGCCACCGGCGGCTCCGCCGATCCCCCGCACCCGTCGTCGATCGCCGTGGTCGCCAGGGCGACCAGCTTCCTCAAGCCCATCGCGGACTCGGCACCCCAGGCCGGCTCCGCGGTGGCGCCCGCGGTGGTGGAGGAGAGGTCGGCGCACCGAGTCGCCCGCTCCACCACGGGCGGGGCAGCGGCAATCCCCCGACCGCTGCCTCGCCCCACCCCGCCGCCGGCGGCGCGGCGGTGGAACGCTCCACTGTAGACGGCTGTCGGCCGTTCTCCTTCTCTCGCTTGGGTTTGCACCGTGATGGAGCCGCGCTCCGCAAGAGCGCGACGGATGTCGGTTCGGCTTGCCGAACGGTCCGGCGAGGGACGAGTCCGGTGTCGACGCACGGCCACCACGCCGCGTCACCGCCGTGCCGGGCGTCGGCGCGGCCTCGCCGCCGCGACACACCCGGCGCGACCCGTGCGAGCGCCCGGTCGCGCGACCGATCAGCGCGAACACGCTCCGAGACCTTTGACCACGCGCCGCGACGATCCGACCGTTCCGGGGCGGACCTGGGGGTGTCCGACCGCGGTGCCGGGCTCGTCCGGGTGCCGTCCACCCTCGTTCGGGGCGTGGAAAAGTCACACGGATGCCGCAAGTTAGCATAACAACGTTACACAAAGAATAACGGCGTTGTGCAACACTGTCAAGGTGAGTCCACGCAAGCTGGATCCCGGAACCCGTGCCGCCCTCGTCGACATCGCGGCGAGGCTCCTCGCCGAGCACGGCGCCGAGGCGCTGTCCACCAGGAAGATCGCCGCCGAGGCCAGCACGTCGACCATGGCCGTCTACACGCACTTCGGCAGCATGAGCGGCCTCGTGCGGGAGATGGTGCACGAGGGCTTCACGCGCCTGGAGCGCCAGTTCGCCCAGGTGCGGCGGACCGACGACCCGGTGGCCGACATGATCCTGCTGGGGTACGCCTACCGGCAGAACGCCAAGGCGAACTCCCACCTGTACGCGGTGATGTTCGGCGGGCAGTCGCTGGCCGGCTTCTCCCTCACCGAGGACGACCGCCAGTACGGCCGGTACACGCTGGTCACGGTCGTCGACTGCGCCACGAGGTGCATCGAGTCGGGCCGGTTCAGCCAGAACGACCCGCTGCTGATCGCCCACCAGATGTGGATCGCGACGCACGGCCTGGTCAACCTGGAGCTCGGCGGCTACCTGATCGACCCGGTCGACGCCGACCGCTGCTACGACTCGATCCTCAACGGCCTGCTCATCGGCGTCGGCGACGATCCCGCCCTGGTGGCCGCCTCGATGGCGGCGTCGACCAAGCGCCGGCGACGCGAGGCGGGGGCCGACTCGGAGCCCGCGGGAGCCGTCACCGGCACCCGCCGCTGACCGCCTCCACGGCCCAGCGGACCGCACCACCCGCCTCCACGGGTCAGCGGACCGCACCGCCCGCCTCCACGGGCAGGTGACGGCGGACCCGGCGAACAGACCTGCGAACCACCCGGCACCCGGCCCGAACGGACCGGGCAACCGCCCCCTCGCGAACGCGTGCACCCGACGGCCTGGCCCCGGCAGATCAGGCGAACCGGCCTCGCACGAACGCCGGCAGCGACCGGGCCGCCCATCACCGGTACTGCGGGGCTGTTTCCACCGCCGTCGATCCGCGCGTCGACATCCGAGCCCAGGCCCAGCTCCAACGTCCGCCAGGCGTCGACCAACCCGGGTGCGTCACGAGGTCGTGCATCGTCCACTTCGGACACGACGGGATGCGGATGGTGGCGGGCGGATTCATATTGATTTGCAACGATGCGAAAGTTACCTGCGCGGTGCGGCGCGGGAGGTCGTCTTGCATCCGCGCCAGGCCCGGTCCTGGTAGCGGTCCTGGTAGCGGATCGGGCGCTCCTGGACCGCGTGTGGCGGGGTTGGCGGGGGTTGGCGGGGTCACGCGTTGTGTCGCGCGTTGGCGCGACTCGCAATCGGGTGAACGCCGTGGTGGGTTCGGGCCCTCACGGTCCGGAGTGATTCCTGCTCCCCCCGGCTGGTCCTGGGACATTCCACGCGGCGGCCGATGGCTACGGCGCTCCGAAGGGGCATTGGGCCATTCGCGAATCACTGGGCCATTCGCCCGCCCCGGGTGTGCCGCGGAGTCCGAGCTCGGCTCCGGGGAAGTGACCCGACTCAGCGCGCAGCGACGCCCCATAGTCCGACGCAGCGCACGACGAGGGCCCGGGCGACGGCTCGACGCGCGGCGCCGGCCCCGCAGTCCCGACTCGGCGCGGCGACGGCCCCACAGTCCGACGCAGCGCGCGACTGGGGCCCGGGGCCCCGACTCGGCACGCGACGATGACCCGCCGTCCCGGTTGGGGCGGCGGGTAATCCGGGAAGCGCCGTCAGCTCGCGGCGGCCGCGTCCACCGCCACCGTGCGGATGTACTGCAGCGCGAGCAGCACCGACGGGTCGAGCGCGTCGATCGGGCGCAGGTTCAGGTCGACGTTCTCGACCCGCGCACCCGGCCTGACCACCACCGGACCGCACGACCCCACGTTCAGCACGCGGTTCCGGCCCAACGACCCCCGGTCCGGCACGGCGCCGCCCCGGCCCAGCGCCACGGAATGGGCCTGTAAGTGCCAAGTCCCCGGCGGCACGTTGGTGAGCACGAACGGTCCCGGCCGTTGCAGCATCGAGCAGTGGACCGGCTTCCCGCGCGGCACCCGTTCGGGGAACAGGTTCAGGAAGATGATCGCGGGCGGACAACCCAGAGGCGCGCGCACCTCACCCTGCACGGTGGACGTGCGGTTGTCGGGACTGCGCCTGGGCAGCGGCGTCGGCTCGGTCAGCCCGCCCAGCTGGCGGTACGTCGTCGGCGGAACGCCGACACTGGCGCGGAACTTCGAGCTGAACGTCCCGACGCTCGTGTAACCCACCCGATGGCTGATGTCGGTCACGGTCAACGAGGTGCACACGAGCAGCCGTTTGGCCTCTTGCACCCGGATCGCGGCCAAAAATCGGCCGGGCGAGACGCCGGTAACGCGTTGGAACGTTCGTGAGAAGTGGAACTTGCTGTACATGGCGGTGCGGGCCATGTCGTCTATCGTGAACTGCTCACCCAGGTTCTCGTGCATGAAGTCGATGACCCGACCCACGGCACGTTCAATTACACCTTCCACTACGACCCCCAATTCGTAGTCAATGACCGGTGAATGCATCACCCCGACCGGCCGGCCGACTCATCGAACGGCGATGAATCGGCGTACCAGCCTGTCGCGGTCCCCCAGTGAACCGCCAGTAAATCCCCAGTGAAACCCCAGTGCCCCCCGTGCTGACGATTTCCGGCAAGCTACCAGGGGCGCGACAGCGCGCACAAGCAGCAAGGATGCGGTTGACGAGCACGTCCGGTGATGAGCCCTTGCCCCATCCGATGGAATCGTGAACGCCGCTCGCCTCCATTTACCGCCGACCCCGGACTCACATTCCGTCATCAACTGGAGTCGGATACTGCGCCTTTCGGGTGACGCCGGCGACCGCGGCCCCAGTCGCCCGGTCGGACCCCGGACCACCCGATCGGCCGCCGGAGGTCGTCCCCATGGATATATCGGCGATCAGCCGCCGCGCGCTTCAGCCTGAATGCCGCAATCCCGAAGATGCGCCGACCACCACCCGGATGAACGCGCGCACAACGCCCGATCGCCGCACAACGACCATTCCGGCCATCACCGGCCATTCACGCGGACGACGGCCGCCCAACGCGACCCTCCGTCGACCCGGCGACCAAGGCCCGACCACGCCGATCCCGTTGCGCGACAGGGCGAACCCGGGACAGCACAGCACGGCGCACCCGGCGGGTTGGGGCCCGCGGGGTACGCGCGTGCGGCCGCGCGGATGGGCCGGTACCAGCCCATCCGCGCCAGCGGCGGTCACTCAGCGGACCGCCCGTGCGCTCCGCTCGGACGAGCTGGGGGTCCCGTCGCGGAGTCGGAGCACGGCATCGGCACGGAATCCGGCCATCGCGGTGCCCGGCAACACGACCTGAAAGGTCGCGGCCACCGGCACCCCCGAAGCTTCGGTCCGCAGTCGACGTCGTGAACCACACGCTACCGATCTTGGTCCTAAAAAGCAACTTGCTGGTATGAAGTTCCTACTAGAACCGGGTCGGACGCTCGCCACACCCCGCCGGCCATAGCACGCGCCGCGCAATCCCGCGTCCGGCGAAAGTGTGCATTCCTGCCACCGGCGAGGGCCGTGAGAGCTGATACCACAACCGCAAACCAGAAGAGGAGCAGCGCATAGGAACGCTATACAGTCGACGTGCGGTTGCCGCGCGGTCATCGGGGACGACCACCGTACCGGCGCGTGGACCAATGACCTTCTCCACGATTGCGCACTCCGCACAACGGCGTTCTTGGCGCGTCCCGAACCCGGTATCGTCGCTGGTCAGGGCAATCGGCCCGACCGAGGCCGGCGCAGCAGGAGGAAATCCATGGTCGACACTCAAGCCCATACCCATTCCACGGGTGGTCCGCTCAACACGCTCCGGCACAAGCCCGCGCTCTACGCCTTCACGCTGATCGTGGTCGCGCACTGGGTGGAGCACATCACCCAGGCCGTGCAGATCTACGCCTTAGGCTGGCCCGTGCCACAGGCCAAGGGCGCGCTGGGCCTGTGGTTCCCGTGGCTGGTCACGTCCGAGGTCATGCACTACGGCTACGCGCTGGTCATGCTCGTGTTCCTCTTCGCGCTGCGCAAGGGGTTCGTCGGCCGCTCGAAGACGTGGTGGACGGTCGCGCTCGGCCTGCAGTTCTGGCACCACATCGAGCACCTGCTGCTGATCATCCAGGCGTCCGCGTCGACGAACCTGCTCGGCAAGCCGGCGCCGACGAGCATCATCCAGCTGATCATCCCGCGGGTGGAGCTGCACCTGTTCTACAACACCGTGGTGTTCATCCCGATGGTCATCGCGATGGTGCTGCACATGCGGCCGACGCGCGAGGAGCGCGCGGAGATGCAGTGCACCTGCGCGGTCGGCGCAGCGGCCTGATCGCATGCACAACCACGGCGCCGTCGGCCTGCCGCTCGGCTTCACCCTCCTGCGGCTGATCCTGCTCGGCGCGGTGACCGTGGTCGCCGGTTGGGCCCTGGCCCGACCGTTCGTGCCCGCCGCGTCGGGGTTGTCGACCCGACGCGCGGTCACCGGGTTCGCGGGCATCGGCGGCGTCGTGGTGCTGCTCATCGCGGAAGCGTCGTGGATGCCGCCGTTGGCCGCGGTGGCGTTGATCGGCCTGCTCGCCGTGCCTCCCGCGTTGCGCGTCGAGCGGCCGGTGATCGGCCGGCTCGTGGTGGTGGCTGCCGTCCTCGCGACGGTGGCCGCCGGCACGTGGTTCGCCGGACCGCCGTCGTCGTTCGCCTACATCACGTTGATGGCCGCGTTCGTCGCGGTGTCCTGGCTCGCGCTGTGCCCGCCGACCGCGGTGGTGCGCGTCGTCGGCGCGGCCGTGGGCGTGACCCTGCTGGCGGGCCTCGGCCAGGTCACGATCGCCGGGCAGCTCGCCACCCCGGCCGCCGGCGACCCGCTGCTGACCCGGGTGGCCCTCGGCGAGAGCCCGGTGGACGTGCTCGTCGTGCCGCACATGCCCGGCTGGAACATCGTGCACACCACCGACGCACCGCTCTCGGTCGGCAACGCGCCGAACGCCTTGGTGCCCGCGCAGACGCGGGACGGGACCACGGGCCGGTGGGCGTTGGTGTGGCTGCCGGAGGGGCGCAGCGACCTCTGGCTGGACCGGGAGGGCACCCGGACCACCGTCCCGGTGGACACCGGCCGCGTGGCGTGGACCGGCCCGGACATCCGCGGCCCGGAGGGCCCGGAGTACGCGTCGGCGGTGTTGGCGGCGAAGCTGACCGGCAAGCGCGGCGACCTGCCGTGGCCCGGGCTGACCGGCGCCGACTCGGTGGCGTTGCGCGCGGAGGTCGCGTCGATCGGCGGGCCGTTCTCCGTCGTGGCGGACGACTCGCGGCGCGCGGCCGAGGCGGAGGCCGTCGTGCGCGAAGAGGCCGCACGCCTGGGCTACGCCATCACGCCAGGCTCTTCGGAAGTCCTGGTGCTCGGCGGCACACCGCCACCGGGCACGCGGCACCACCTCGCGCCGTGGCTGGCGCCGCCGGACCTGACGACGCCCGAGGCACGCCGGTACGCGCAGACGCTGTCGGCCGCCTTCCCCGGCGCCACGCCGTCCCGTTCGGGCCTCGCGGCCTGGTCCGGCTGACGGCCCTCACCGCGGCTTGTCGCCACCGCCGAGCTCGACCGCCCCGAACACCTCGTGCAGGCTCGCGTAGTCGGTCTCCGGTATCGCCCGCAGCGCCTGGACCGCGGTCGGGTCGCCCTTGCGGATCGCCGCGTCGAGCAGGTCGTCCTTGCTCGCCGGGAAGTCGACGTCGGTCAGGCAGTCCTTCAGGTGGTCGCGGGTCAGCGTCCCGGCCATGACTCCTCCAGCTCTTTCGCGCCTGCCGGTGCGATACCCCCGACCCCGTCCGCGAAACGCCTACCTGGTCGGCACCCGCACGACGACCATCCCGTCGAGCAGCCACGCGTCGATCCGCTCCACGTCCACCTCGGCCGGCACGGTCGCGCAGTAGTAGTAGCTGCGCGGGGAATCGGCCGGGCGCACCGTGATGCCCACCCGGTCACGCCGGATCGGCGTGCCGTCGGACCGCAGGTCCTGGTCGCGGATCTCGACCCGGACGTCGCGCGGTCGCACGTCGTGCAGCAGGGTGGCGAAGAAGTAGGCCTGCTCGGTCACCGCGACGTCGACGAGGAGGGGCCGCTCGTCGGCCGTGGCCAGGTCCCAGTCCCGGCCGAGGTTGCGGCCGATCCGATCCCACCACACGTCCATCTCCACCACCGGATCCGGCCCGCAGCAGGGGCCCGTGCCGGGGTCTCGGCGTCGGACTGTCAGCCGCTCGACCACGACGCCACCTCCCGTTTACCTGGTCGTCTCAGTGGGAAGTACCCCGGTCGGGCACCGCCCATGCTGAGTCGATCGGGTGAATCGACACCGTCCGTGGCGAGGCCGACGGGTGAGCGCGGTTCGGCCGAACGCGCCGGGGTATTCCACCCGGGCAAGCACCCATCCCCAGGAGCATGGAGGAGGACGCGCCCATGCACCGCGAGAGCAGCAAGCACGGCCCGGTCAAGGACGACGAGCTCAAGCACGAGCTGGAGGGCACGTTGCGCGGCAACCGCCCGAGCCGGGCCGAGGAGTGGCGCGATCCCGAGCCGCCCGCGGACGACGACGTGACCGTGCCCGGCATCGACGAACCGCGGTAGCCGATCCTCCACTTCGGACGGTTCCGGCACGGACCGTCCGAAGTGCCTTGTTCATTGTTGCTCGATCCGCCGCCAGGGCGTTGACCGCGTTGTGCGGCGTCATTAACGTCGATCACGTGACCGCTGAACGCATCGCCCCCGTTGTCCCGACCGACGACCTCGCCGGCGCGGTCGAGCGGTGGTCGGCCTTGCTCGGCGTCGCGCCGACGTTCGTGGACGGCGACCGCTGGGCGCAGTTCGACGTGGCGGGCGGGCGGTTCGCCCTGTCCGGCGCGGACCGCGTCCACGACGGCCCGGCGATGCTGGTGAAGGTGCCCGACCTGGACGAGGCACGGACCCGCGCGCAGGCCCTCGGGTTCCAGGTCGGCGAGATCACCACCGGCCCGCACGAGCGGCGTTGCGTGGCCGTGGGCCCCGACGGGTACGCGGCGATCCTGCACAGCCCGTTGGGCTGAACTCTCCCGTCGCCTCAGCGCAGCGGCCTGACGACCGCGCGGGCCAGGGCTTCGGCGTGCGCACGTGGTGCGGCGGCGGCATCCGGACCTCCGGCGTAGTAGCGCAGGAACGCCTCCTGGAAGCACGCGCCGACGAGCAGTGACGCCGCCGCGTCCGGATCGGCGTCCGACGCGATCCGGCCGAGCGCCCGTTCGGCCCGCAGGTACTCGGCGAACGGCGTGGCGGCCTGCTCCGGACCGCCGCCGTGCCTGCTCATCGCCACCCGGTGGGCGGCCATCCGCTGCGGGTCCGAGAGCAGCGCGGCGAGCATCGGGATCGACCGCTGGTAGAAGTCGAGCACCGCGTGCGCGAGCTCGGCGAGGTTGTCCTCGACGTCGCCCTCCCCCGGCCGGACCGACACCCGGGACGGGCCGGGCAGCCGTTCCTCCAGCACGGCGAGGAGCAGCCGTTCCTTGTCGCCGAAGTACTTGTAGAGCGTGGGTTCGGAGACCTCCGAGGCGTGCGCGATCTCCTTGGTGGTGGCCTGCGCGACGCCGCGCGTGCGCAGGATCTCCGCCGCCGCGTCGAGGATCCGCTCCCGTGTGCCCATGCCGTCCCACCTCGCCGTTTGACAGGTTAGTGAATACTAGCTCACGATAGGGGCTAGTGTTCACTAACCTCTCTGGGGGACGGCATGTGGAGCAGGAAGCGGGCGGTCATCGCCCTGTGCGCGGTGCTGGTGGGAGTGCTCGGCGTGGCGGGCGCCGTGGGGTACCTGACGTTCGTGCGGTCGCCGGTGAACCCGCCGGCCGAGGCGTGCGGCGGGGACGGCGTGCCGGGGTCCGGGCCGGTCGTCGTCGCGGCCGGCGCGAGCATGACCAGGGGGACGCTCGGCGCGGACTGGGTGGGCGCCCTGCGGGAGCGCGGCCACCGGCTGGTCAACGCGGGCGTCAACGGCAACACCACTGCCGACCTGCTGGCGAGAGTCGACGCGGACGTGGTGGCGTGCCGACCGGACGCGGTCACGCTGCTGATCGGCACCAACGACGTGCGCGGGGACGTCCCGCTCGACGAGTACCGGGCCAACCTGCGCGCGATCGTGGCGCGGGTCCAGGCCGGGACGACCGCCCGGATCGCGCTGCTGTCGTTGCCGCCGCTGGGCGAGGACCTCGACGGCGGACTCAACGTGGAGCTGCGCGGCTACAACGCGGCGATCGAGGAGGTCGCCGCCGTGGCCGGGCTGTCCTACCTGCCCGTGCACGAGCGGATGGTGGAGGCGCTGCGCGAGCGGACCGACGAGCCGACGCCGTTCGGGTTCGACTTCGGGGTGGCCTACCTGGCCGCGGCCGAGCACTACCTGCTCGGGCGGGAGTGGGACGAGGTGGCGCGGGGCAACGGGCTGCGCCTGCTGGTGGACCACGTCCACCTGGGCGACCGCGGCGGCGCGATCGTCACCGACCTGGTCGACGGGTGGCTGTCCACACCGGACCCCGGCCGGTAGGTCCGGTCCCCCGACCCGCGCGCACGCCGGCGCACGCGGGTCGGGGGACCGGGGATCAGGAGATGGCGCCGACCGTCAGCAGCACGTTCGCGTAGTGCCGGCCGTCACCGGTCGCCACGCACACCGCCAGCTCCGGCGCGCGGCAGGCCGCGTAGAAGTCCTGCCGCGCCAACGGTTGCAGCGGCAGGTCGGGGCCGAGCACCCGCTGGTAGTCGGTCCACGCCTCCGGCGTGCCCAGGTCGTCGGGCCGCATGGTGTGCACGGCCTCCACCGGGATCGCCGACAGCACCGGCTCCAGCACCTCGTCGACCGTGACGAGGCCCGGGCGCAGGTTGAGGTGGATCACCTCGGCCCGGTGGTGGACGTTGGTCCGGTGCGCGTAGTTGGCGTCCGCGAGCAGGACCTTGGACCCGTGGCCCGCCGTGGCCAGGGCGTGCAGCAGCGGCGGGTGGATCAACGGGAAGCGCAGCACTTTTCGGTCACTCCAGGATGAACGTGGCGTCGGCGCGTGCGACGGCGTCGGGTGCGGTGGTCAGGTTGACGGTCGTGCCGTTGTGGCGGATGTACTGGCCGGGGAAGTTGGTCGACTCGAAGGACACCGCGGAGCCCGAGGCCAGGCCCGCGCGGCGGTGGAAGGAGGCGTCGGCGCGGAAGACGGCGCTGCCGTCGTTGCGCTCGACCCACATCTCGTGGTTGCGGTGCCGCAGGTAGTAGCCGGGGAAGTTGGTCGACTCCAGCGACACCGTGCCGGAGCCGTTCAGGCCCGTCACGACGCGGAACTGCGAGTCGGCCAGCGGGTTGACGTCCGCCTCGACCCGCGCCCGGTACTCCCAGTGCCGGACGAAGCGGTCCGGGTAGTTGTAGGACTTGAGCCGCACGGGCGTGACGCCGTCGGCGACCGGGATGCCGAAGTTCGGCGTGCCGTCGGAGTTCCAGTAGACCTTCTGCACGCGGGTGCGGCGGTTCGGGTCGCGCAGCGGGTCGCCGGAGATGTCGCGGTAGCTGCGGTCGTGGTAGACGAGGATGTCGCTCTGCCCGTCCTCGGAGACGGTGAACGAGTTGTGCCCCGGACCGTACTGACTGGTCGACGCGTTGGACGCGAACACCGGGTTCGCGCCCTTGGTCCACGACGACGGGTTGAGCAGGTCGGCGGACGCCGACGCGGTCAGCATGCCGAGGCAGTAGTTCGCGTCCGTGGCGCTGGCGGAGTAGGTCAGGAAGACCCGGCCGCCGCGCTGGATCACCGACGGCCCCTCGGCGACCTTCACCCCGCCGCGGGTCTCCCAAGCCAGCGTCGGCACGGTCAGCCTGGCCACCGACCCCGTGATGGACCACGGGGTGGAGCCCATGCGGGCGAGGTAGAGGTTGGAGTTCGTGGAGATGCCCGGCTCGGCCTGCGCCCAGGTCAAATACCGCACGCCGTTGACCACGAAGGTCGACATGTCCAGGGAGAAGGTGTCCCACGGGACGTTGACCTTGCCGCGCTCGGTCCAAGTGCCGGTCAGCGGGTTGGCGCTGGAGTTCTCCAGCACGTACGGGCGGATCCGCCAGACGTCGTCGGTCCGGCCGGCGGCGAAGTAGACGTACCACTTGCCGTTGATGAAGTGGATCTCCGGCGCCCAGATGTGCGCGCCCATCTCACCCGACGAGTGCTTGCGCCAGATCACCGACTCCGGGGCACTGGCCAGGCCCTGGATCGTGGTCGCGCGGCGCAGGACGATCCGGTCGTACTCCGGCGCGGTCGCGGTGAAGTAGTAGTAGCCGTCGGTGTGCTTGAAGATGTGCGGGTCGGCCCGTTGGTTCGCCAGCGGGTTCGTGTACTGCACGGCCGGCGAGGCGTGCGCGGCGGGCGTGACGACCAGCCCCGCCAGAGCGGTCACGGCCACCACCGCGACCACCGCCAGCCTGCGGGCCCTCCACCGGAGAACGGCACTGTTCATCGGTTCCACTCCATCGTGGCGCGTCGGGATGCGAATGCGGCACTGTTAACGCTAACAGCGCAGGTCCTCGCGCCTCAATACCTCTTTACGAGACGATTGAGGTCCCGGAACCGGCGAGCCGCGTCCGCTTCACCTTCGCGCGCCAAAGCGGCTGGTTACCGACGTGTTCTGCGGCCAGGGCTGGTGTTAGCGATAACATTGCGCTACCTTCGCCGACAACGCGAGCACCGACTTGCCGGGTGGGCGGACGCGACTCTCCCCCGTCCGCCCACCCGGCCCCCACTTGAAGATCCACTGTGGACTCGCCGGTCACGCCGCCAGCTCGGCCACGATCCGCCGCAGTTGGACGGCGCGCGCGGCCGGCGTCCTGGCCTTCATCAGCCGCAGGAACAACGCGTACTGCCGCGTCCGGTCGAGCCGCTCGAACCCCTCGCGCGCGCGTTCGTCGCCGGCCAGCGCCTCGGCCAGGTCGGGCGGCACGGTGGCGTCGCGCTGCCGCTCGTAGGCCGCGTCCCACCGGCCGTCGGCCTTGGCCGCCTCGATCGCGGCGAAGCCGGGCTCGCGCACCCGCCCGGCGGCGATGAGCGCCTCGGCCTTCTCGACGTTGACCCGCGACCAGGAGCTGCCCGGTCGGCGCGGCGAGTAGCGCTGGAGGTAGTGCTCGGCGTCGAGGCCCTTGCGGTGGCTGTCGATCCACCCGAAGCACAGGGCGACGTCGAGCGCCTCGGCGATGGTGACCGACGTCCGGCCCGACCCCTTCTTGGCGATCTTGAGCCAGACACCGTCACTCGTGCCGTGGTGCCGGGCCAGCCACGACTCCCACTCGGCGGCGTCGGCGAAGTCGAGGGCCCGGGTGTCGGTGAGCGCGTTCATGGACCCATCGTGCGGGGTGAAAGTGCTCACCGAGTGAGCACTTTCAGGCATCGGACTCGCGCCGTTCCGCCATCGTGTCGGGCGCGGACTCGGGGATCTCGGTGCGCACGTCGGAGTCGCGCAGCACCTCGCGGGCCTGGGCCTCCGGGTCGGCGCTGCCGGTCCGCTCCTCCTCGGGCAGCAGGTTCGCCCTGGTCCGGGACCTGCGGTCGACGTCGTTGCGCCGGTCGAACACCTCCGGCCGGTCGAGGTCGTGCGCACGCCTGACGCGCGCCTCCTCGGCCTCCGGGAGTTCCGTCGCGCCGAGGTCCAGCGGTTCCTGGTCCGTCATGGCCTTGCCATACCCCAACGGCCGCCGGTTGACGCACGGGCGTCAGGCGTGGCGGTCACGCCACGCCGCCGACCTGACAGCGGTCACGGCGTGGCGCGCACCCGGCTGTGGTGGCGGCGGGCCTTGAGCCGGTTGCCGCAGCCCGTCATCGAGCACCACAGCCGCCTGCCGGTGCGTGAGACGTCCTGGAAGTGCAGCACGCACTCCGGGTTCGCGCACTTGCGGACGCGGTCCGGCGCCGCCTCGCGCACCACGACGAAGTCGCGCAGGCACGCCCAGGCCGCACGCCACCGCGGGTCGGGCACGTCGTCCCGCTCGACCCGGCCGCGCTCGTCGACCGCCAACCGCACCCGGCCGTGGTCCAGCAGGGCGTTGAGGGCGGCGTGGTCGGCCGGGTCCGCGATCACGGCGGCCACCGCGGCACGGGCCTCGCGCAGCGGTCGCCGCGACACGGGCCGGGCGGAGGGGAGCTCCCGGTCCGCGAGCCAAGCGACCGTGAGGTCGTCGTGGTCGAGCAGGTCGTAGGCGACACCGCCGACCACCCACCGGGTGTTCAGCAGGTCGATGCCCAGGGGTTGGTCCGCCAGCGGGCGCGCGGGCCAGCCCTTGGCCAGCAACGCGCCGGTCACGGCGTCATCGGCACCGAGCACCGGCTCCCCTTCCCTGGTCTAACCGTTCTGAGTCGCTTGACAGGTTAACACGGACCTGGTTGCCTGAGCGCCGTACCTAACCGTTCAAATGACTTAGAACGGTTAGATCCCTCGAGTCAGGAGCAGCCGATGACCTCGTACCGGTACGCCGACATCAGCGGGCAGCGCGTGTTCTACCGGGAGGCGGGCCACGCCGACGCCCCCGTCCTGGTGCTGCTGCACGGTTTCCCCACCAGCTCGCACATGTTCCGCGGGCTGATCGGGGAACTCGCCGACCGCTACCGCGTGATCGCGCCGGACCACGTCGGCTTCGGCCACAGCGCCGCGCCGTCGGTCGACGAGTTCGACTACACGTTCGACGCGCTCACCGACATCACCCTCGGCCTGCTGGAGCACCTCGGCGTGCGGCGGTTCGCGCTGTACGTCCAGGACTACGGCGCACCCATCGGCCTCAAGATCGCCTCACGCCACCCCGACCGCGTCACCGCCGTCATCACGCAGTCCGGCAACGCCTACACCGAGGGCTTCACCCCGTTCTGGGAGCCGCTGTTCGCCTACGCCACGAACCCCGGCCCCGACACCGAACCGGCGGTGCGGGCCCTGCTCACGCTCGACGCCACCCGCTGGCAGTACACCCACGGCGTCAAGGACCCGAGCCGGATCGACCCCGACACCTGGGCGCACGACCAGGCCCTGCTCGACCGGCCCGGCAACGCCGAGGTGCAACTGGCCCTGTTCCGGGACTACCGCAACAACCTCGACGCGTACCCGGCGTTCCAGCGGTACTTCCGCGAGACGCAGGTCCCGCTGCTCGCGGTGTGGGGGCGCCACGACGAGATCTTCGGCCCGGACGGCGCGCTGGCCTTCCGGCGCGACCTGCCCGAGGCCGAGATCCACCTGCTCGACACCGGCCACTTCGCGTTGGAGGACCAGTTGGACACCATCGCCGGGTACGTCCGCGGCTTCCTCGGGCGGGTCCTGGGCTGATCAGGCGGTCTGTGAGCGCTAACAGCGACAGCCGTCCCAGGTGCACAGCCTGCCTGTTATCGCTAACAGGCAGGCTTGCCCGCCTCAACCGGCCTGCGCTACGGTGCCCAGGAAGCGCTCCCAGTCCGGCCGACCCGGCAGGCGACCGGAGGCGCGTCACGATTCTGCTCGCAAGGAGGCGAAGCATGAGTCCGCGCAGGCCGTTCGCTGCCGGGTCGAGACGCCGAGCCTCCCCGCTCCCAGCACCGCTGTAGTCCATTCAGGACACCAACGCCGCCGCGTCCAGTCCACCCCGAGAGCATCGAGGAAACCCGTGGCTGCACTGAGAAAACGCGCTTTCGCCACCTTCGTCACCGCGCTCGCCGTCACCGGCGTGACCGTCGTGGCCGCGCCGCCCGCGTCGGCCTACCCCGGACCAGGCGTGGTCACCGGCGACATCCGGGTGCACGACCCCAGCGTCGTCAAGAGGCCCGACGGCAGCTACCTCGTCGCGCACACCGCGGACGGCATCGGCCTGAAGACCTCGACCGACCGCACCGCCTTCCACAACGCGGGCGCCGCCTTCCCCAACGGCGCCTCCTGGACCACCACCTACACCAACGGCAGCCGCAACCTCTGGGCGCCGGACATCTCCTACCGCAACGGGCAGTACTACCTGTACTACTCGGCCTCGTCGTTCGGCTCGAACCGGTCGGCGATCTTCCTGGCCACCAGCCCCAGCGGCAACGCGGGCACGTGGACCCACCGCGGCCTGGTCATCGAGACGCGCACCAGCGACAACTTCAACGCCATCGACCCCGACCTCGTCGTGGACGACCAGGGTCGCTGGTGGCTGAGCTTCGGCTCGTTCTGGTCGGGCCTGAAGATGATCGCGCTGAACCCGTCCACGGGCCTGCGCTCCGACTCCACGATCCGCGCCATCGCCGGGCGCAACGGCGGCGCGATCGAGGCGCCGAACATCGTCAAGCGCGGCAGCTACTACTACCTGTTCGTGTCGTTCGACTACTGCTGCCGCGGCGCGCAGAGCACCTACCGGATCATGGTCGGCCGGTCGACCAGCGTCACCGGCCCCTACGTCGCCCGCAACGGCACGGCCATGACCTCCGGCGGCGGCACGGAGATCCTCGCCGGCCAGGGCAGCGTCCACGGCACCGGGCACCAGGACGTGTTCTCGGACGTGGACAGCGACATCCTCGTCTACCACTACTACGGTGACGACGGCGCGTCCCGACTGGGCATCAACCTGCTGGCCTTCGATTCCGCAGGGTGGCCGTACGTCCGATGATCGCCGACCGGCCGTCCGCCACCGTCCGCCGCGGCTCGCGGTGGGCGGTGGCGACGGCCGCGGTCCGCGACGCCCGTTCGGCGGCCGCACGGCTTCCAAAGTGGGCATTGACGTTCGCGCAACCTGCTCGTAGCCTCCCGGAAAGCGCTTTCCCTGCTGCGCCGCGCGTCACGTCGGGAAGCGGTCGAGACCGGAGGGTTATCCGAATGGGTGCACTGAAACGTTTCAGAGGCCGAGTCCTGGCGACGTCGATGGTCGCGTTGTTGGCAGTCGCCTGCGGCGGCAGCGGCGACGGCGGCGGCGACGAGACCAAGGCCGGTCCCGCCACGCTGCGGTTCTCGTGGTGGGGGAACGCCGAGCGCGCCGAGTTGATGCAGAAGGCGATCGACCTCTTCCAGAGCAAGAACCCGGAGATCAAGGTCACGCCGAGCTTCCAGGAGTTCGAGGCGTACTGGCAGAAGATGGCCACCGAGACAGCGGGCGGCAACGCGCCCGACGTGATGCAGATGGACTTCGCCTACATCCGCGAGTACTCCGACCGCAACGCGCTCTACGACCTGAAGAAGCAGGACGGCAAGAACCTCGAGCTCGGTGACCTGCTCGAAGGGCTCAAGGGCGCCGGCGAGATCGACGGCAAGCTGTACGGCGTGCCGACGGGCGGCAACACGTGGGGCTACATCTACAACCCCGCGCTGTACGCCCAGGCGGGCGTCGAGGAGCCGAAGGAAGGCTGGACCTGGGACGACTACCGGGCCGCCGTGAAGACGATCGCGGAGAAGACCGGCGTGCCCGGCGGCGGCAACTACATCGGCAGCTACTACAACCTGGAGCTGCAGCTGCGCCAGGAGGGCAAGCAGCTCTACACCGAGGACGGCAAGCTCGGCTTCGACAAGCCGCGGTTGGCCGAGTTCCTCGAGGAGGGCAAGGCGCTGGCCGAGGCCAAGGTCACCCTGCCGATCGAGAAGGGCGTCCAGATCAAGCCCTCGCACGCGCTGGAGATGGACCTGATCGCCGGTGACCTCGGCTGGGACAACTTCATGGCCCGCTACGACAAGGGCGCCAAGGCGGAGTTGAAGCTGGGGCCGGTGCCGTCCGACAAGCCGGACGCCGGGGGGCAGTACCTGAAGCCGTCGATGCTGCTGAGCGTGTCGCAGAAGAGCGAGCACCCGGCGGCGGCGGCCAAGCTGGTGTCGTTCATGGTCAACGACCCGGAGGTCGGCAAGATCTTCGGCGCGAACCGCGGCCTGCCGCCGACGAACGCGCAGCGCGCGGCGGCGCAGCTCGAAGGCCCGCTGGCCGCCGTGGCGGCGTACGAGGACGGGTTGAAGGACAAGTTCGGCAAGACGCCTCCCGCGCCGCCCAAGGGCGCCGGGACGTTGGAGCAGGCGTTCATCCGGATCACCGAAGAGCTCCAGTACGGCCGCATCTCCGTGGACCAGGCGGTCGACCAGTTCTTCACCGAGGCGGAAGAGACCCTCGGGTCGTGAGCCGGGCGACGATCGCGCCGGAACGCGGCGCCGAGGTCGCCACGTCGCGGCAGGCGGGTGCGCGCCAGCGGGCCCGCCAGCCGGGCGGCGGCCAGGCGGGGTACCAGTTCCTGTGGCCGTGGGTCATCGGGGTAGTGC
>NZ_JBEOVG010000069.1:0-49192 GCF_040295345.1 Actinosynnema sp. NPDC002837 | reverse complement strand
GTGGGCTCACCTGAGCCCACCGCCCCGAGGTCTGTTCACGGCTCGGTGCTCCGCCCCACCGGTCCGTCGTCGTGGTCGCGCCATGCCATCGTGCGACTACCAGGGCACCTGCTCACGACCTAGCGTCCACCGCCATGAACACCTTGCCCGGTTGGATGTGCCCGCCACGGGAGGAAGGCTGGTTCGCCGAAGACCTGGACCTCCTGACCGACGCTCCCCGCCACACCGAACTGATCGACGGAACGCTCGTCTTCCGGATCTACCCGCAGCGGTCGTGGCACAGCCGCCTCCTCTCGGAGCTCACCCGAGCGCTCGACGACGGGGCACCCGGCGGCATCGAGGCCGTGCAGGGGATGACCGTGCGACTCGACGCCCGGAACCGCCCGGAAGCCGACGTCATCGTGACGTCCTCGCCCTACGACCCGGACCAGACGTGGTTCGAGCCCGTCGACGTGCTGCTGGTGGCAGAGGTCGTCTCAGCCGAGTCCGCCTTCCGCGACCGCACGGTGAAGCTGCGCAAGTACGCGGCGGCCGGCATCCGGCACTACTGGCTGGTCGAGGACGAGGCCGGCGGCCCGGTCGTGCACGTCTACGAACTGGACGAGCCGACCAAGTCCTACGCGCCCACCGGCGTGTTCCGCGACTCGCTGCACCTCACCGTGCCGTTCGAGATCGACGTCGACCTGGCCAAGCTCATGCCGGGTCGGTGAACCGGAACTCCGGCGCGGCGCGGGGAGGCGTCGGGTCGGGCTTGGTCCAGCCGGCCAGGCGCGCGGCGGCTTCCGGGTGGCCGATCCCACTGGTCGCGAGCGCGATCACCAGGTCGTAGGCGTCGTCCTCCGGCGCGTCCAGGTCGATCCCGTTGAGGCCGTAGAAGACGAACGCCGACATCCACCCCAGCCGCTTGTTCCCGTCGATCAACGGGTGGTTGCGCAGGACCGACTCCAGCAGCACGGCGGCCTTCTCGTGCACGCCCTCGTACGCGTCCTGCCCCATCAGCGACGACCGCGGCCGGTGGGCGGCGGAGTCCAGCAGGCCCACGTCGCGGACCTGGGGCACGCCCAAGTCGTCCGCGAGCGCCAGCAGGTCCTCCAGGGTCAGGTACTCCACGGTCACTGCGCGAGCCGGTCGAGCAGCCCCGCGTACCGCGCGCGCCCCTCAGCGGAGAGGCCTCGTACACGGTCCTGGCGGACCCGGCGTGCGGCGGCGTCGGCGATCGCGCGCACCACGGCCTCGTGCTTGCTCACCCCGTCCGCCTCGGCGAGCAGGGCGAGCGCGCGTTCCTGCTCGTCGGACAGCCGCAACGTCATCGCCATGCCGTGATGCTACCAATGTGGTAGCAAGATCCGGTCGCAGTTCCCGGGTACGCCGGCTCCGGGCAACTCTCCCTCGATCAGTAGTGATAACGGGCCGCGAGGATGACGATCTCGTCGTTGACGACGAGGTAGACCAGCCGGTGCTCGTCATCGATCCGGCGCGACCAAGCACCCGGGAGGTGGTGCTTGAGAGGCTCGGGCTTGCCGATCCCGGTGAACGGGTCGCGGAGGACGTCCTCGATGAGCTTGTTGATCCGGGCGAGCGTCTTGCGGTCGTTCTTGAGCCAGGACGTGTAGTCCTCCCAGCCGTGCTCTTCGAAGACGAGCCTCACTCGCCACCCTTGTCCGCGTCTGCCGCATCCGGGTCGATCAGCGCACGCTCGGAGAGGTTGATCCGGCTCAGCGCGTTCTCGTAGGCCTTGAGCAGCCGACGAGCGTTCGCGGGCGAGCGCAGGAGGTAGGAGCCTTCGCGCAGGGCGGCGTAGTCCTCGGCGGAAACCAGCACGGCGTTTCCGTGCTTGGACACGATCTCGACGGCGTCGTGGTCCTCGTTGACCCTCTTGATCAGGGGAAACAGGTCTCTACGGGCCTCGCTCGCGGTGATGGACACGGCGGGCACCCCCTCTTCTCTGGTACCGGATATCGTACCACCCTGAAGGACGGCGGGGGCATGCCGAGGAGGCCGGACGAGCTGTCCGACCTCCTTCGATCAACCGGTCAGACGTTGAAGCGGAACTCCACCACGTCGCCGTCTGCCATGACGTAGTCCTTGCCCTCGATGCGGACCTTGCCGGCGGCCTTCGCGGCGGCCATGGAGCCCGCCTCCACCAAGTCGGTGAACGAGACCACCTCGGCCTTGATGAAGCCGCGCTCGAAGTCCGTGTGGATCACCCCGGCCGCCTGCGGCGCGGTCGCGCCCTTCGGGATCGTCCAGGCCCGCGACTCCTTCGGGCCCGCGGTCAGGTAGGTCTGCAGGCCCAGGGTGTGGAAGCCCGCCCGCGCCAACGAGTACAGGCCCGGCTCGTGCTGCCCGATCGACTCCAGCAGCTCGCGCGCGGACTCCTCGTCCAGCTCCAGCAGCTCCGCCTCGACCTTGGCGTCGAGGAACACCGCGTCCGCGGGCGCCACCAGCTCGCGCAGCTCCTTGAGCTTCGCCTCGTCGGTGAGCACGGCCTCGTCGGCGTTGAACACGTACAGGAACGGCTTCGAGGTCAGCAGGCTCAGCTCGCGCAGCAGCTCACCGTCCACTTCGGACTGCGCGGCGAACAGCGTGCGCCCGCCGTCGAGGACCTCGCGCGCCTTCTGCGCCGCCTCCAGCGCGGGACGGCGGTCCTTCTGCGTGCGGGCTTCCTTCTCCAGCCTCGGGATGGCCCGCTCCAGGGTCTGGAGGTCGGCCAGGATCAACTCGGTGTTGATCGTCTCGATGTCGGCGGCCGCGTCGACGCGACCGTCGACGTGGATCACGTCGGAGTCGTCGAAGACCCGGATGACCTGGCAGATCGCGTTCGCCTCGCGGATGTTGGCGAGGAACTTGTTCCCCAACCCCGCGCCTTCGGACGCCCCCTTCACGATGCCCGCGATGTCGACGAACGACACCACCGCCGGCACTTCGCGCTCGGAGCCGAAGATGTCCGCCAACTTCGCCAGGCGGGCGTCCGGCAGCGGCACCACGCCGACGTTCGGCTCGATGGTCGCGAACGGGTAGTTCGCCGCCAGCACGTCGTTGCGCGTGAGGGCGTTGAACAGGGTGGACTTGCCGACGTTGGGCAGGCCGACGATACCGAGGGTCAAACTCACGGTGGGTGAGTCTACGCGCCCCCAACGCCGTGTCCGATTCCCGCGAGACCCCACGTCCCGCCCCTGGCAGAGTGGGTCGCATGCTCCTCGACGACGAACGCGCCTACCGGGCCGTCGCCGCCCGCGACGCCCGCTTCGACGGGTGCTTCATCCTCGCGGTGCGCACGACCCGGATCTACTGCCGGCCGTCCTGCCCCGCCGTGACGCCGAAGCGCCGCAACGCCGAGTTCTACCCGACCGCGGCGGCGGCGCAGTCCGCCGGCTACCGGGCGTGCCGGCGGTGCCTGCCCGACGCCGTGCCCGGCTCGCCGGAGTGGAACCTGCGGGCCGACCTGGCCGCCCGCGCCATGCGCCTGATCTCCGACGGCGTGGTGGAGCGGGAGGGCGTGCCGGGGCTCGCGGCGCGCCTGGGCTACTCCGAGCGCCACCTGACCCGCGTGCTGACCGCCGAGCTGGGCGCCGGACCGCTGGCGCTGGCACGTGCGCACCGCGCGCACTCCGCGAGGCTGCTGATCGAGACGACGGACCTGTCGTTCGCGGACATCGCGTTCGCGGCCGGTTTCGCCAGCGTGCGGCAGTTCAACGACACGATCCGGGCGGTGTTCGCGGCCACGCCGTCGGCGATGCGCTCGACCCGTGCCGCGTCGACCACGCCGGGCCGCATCACGCTGCGCCTGCCGTACCGGCCGCCGTTCGACGCGGCGGGGCTGCTGGCGTACTTCCGGGCGCACGCGATCCCGGGCGTCGAGCACGTGACGGACCGCTGCTACGCGCGGTCGTTGCGCCTGCCGCACGGCCAGGCGACCGTGCTGCTGGAGCCCGCGGCGGGGCACGTGTCGTGCTCGCTGCGGTTGACCGACCTGCGCGACCTGGGCAGCGCGGTGAGCCGGGTGCGGCGGCTGCTGGACCTGGACGCCGACCCGGTGGCGGTGGACGACTTCCTGGCCGCCGACCCGGCGCTGCGGCCGTCGGTCGTCGCCCGGCCGGGCGTGCGGCTGCCGGGGAGCGTCGACGGCGCGGAGACCCTGCTCAGGGCGCTCGGCCACGACGCGCCGGGCGAGCCGTTGGAGCAACCCGACGGTCCGGTGACGCACCTGTACCCGGCGCCCTCGGCGATCGACTCGCCGGTGGCGCGGGCCCTGGCCGACGGCACGTTGCGGGTCGACGTCGGCCGTGACGCGGACGAGCTGCACGCCGAGCTGTCGGCGTTCCCCGGCGTCGGCCCCGAGGTCGCCTCGTACGTGGTGATGCGCGTGCTCGGCGCCCCTGACATCCCTTTGACCAGCGACAACATCGCGTGGCGCCCGTGGCGCTCGTACGCCGCGATGCACTTGAGGAGGACCGCGTGAGCACCGGCCACGTGTCGACCGTCGACACCCCGATCAGCCCTTTCACCACCGTCGTCGCCATGGACGGCGCCGTCCTGGCCAGCGGGTGGACCGCGGACGTGGACGAGCTGCTGCCCCAGGTCTCGCCGTCACTGCGCCCGACGACCCTCGCGCACCGCCGCGACCTGGGCGCGGTGACCAGGGCCGTGCGCGCCTACCACGCGGGCGACCTGGACGCGATCGCCGACGTCCCGGTCCGGCAGCGCGGGGGCGAGTTCATGCAGCAGGCGTGGGAGGCGCTCCGCACCGTCGCGGCGGGCAAGCCGGTCAGCTACGCCGACTACGCCCTGCTCGCGGGCAGGCCGTCCGCGGTGCGCGCCGCCGCGACCGCGTGCGCCCGCAACGCGGCCACCCTGTTCGTGCCGTGCCACCGGGTGATCCGCACCGGCGGCGCGATCGGCAACTTCCGCTGGGGCGCGGACGTGAAGCGCTGGCTGCTCGCCCACGAGTCCTGACCGGAAGTACCGCTCGGGCACCGGCCGACCGGCCGGGAGGACGTCGGCCGAGAGCCCGATGTGGTCCGCGCCCGGCACGATCACGCTGGATCTCCGGAGCCCCCACAGGAGGAGCGGATGGCCGTGCGGACGACACCTGGGAAGCAGTACCGGGACGCCCCGGTCGACGTGAAGCTCGTGCTCGGCGCGCTGTGGACGGCGGTGCTGTTCACGTTCGCCTACGTCGACATCTTCGGGTTCTACCGCGCCGACGTCCTCGACGCCGCGCTCGACGGCGAGGTGGCGGGCACGCCGTTCGCGGTCGACCAGGTGTTCCTGGTCTCGACCTTGCTCTACCTCCTGCCGCCGATCCTGATGGTGGTCCTGTCGCTCGTGCTCGAGGCGCGGGTCAACCGGATCGTCACCATCGTCGTCGGCGTGCTCTACGCGATCACCCTGATCGCGTCGTGCGTCGGCGAGACGTGGGTCTACTACCTCGTCGGCAGCGCCGTGGAGGTGGCGCTGGTCGCCGTCATCGTCCGCCTCGCCTGGAAGTGGCCGGTCGCGCCCGGTCGGTGACGCCCGTCAGGCCTCGTCGCGCGGGGGGCGGGGACGGCGAGGCGGCCGGGCGCCGTCACGCGGCGGGGCCGGGCGCCGGGGGCGGTCCGGGGAGCCGGCCGGCGGGCGGGGGCGCTGGGGGCGGTCCTCGTCGGTGGCCGGGCGGCGGCGGTCCGCGGGCGCTTCGCCGCGGTCGGCGCGGGGGCGCTTCTTCGGGCGGTCCTCCGGCTCCGGCTTCTCGGCGCGGGCCGGGCGGTCGGGGCGGTCCTGGCGGTCGGCGCGGCGGGGCTTGTCCGGCTTCCGCTTCGCCTCCCGCTTCTCGTCCTTGGTCGGCCGGTTCGGGTCCTTCTGCGTCGTCACGCGGACGATGCCGATGATCACCGTGCACGCCGTCGTGATCGCCATCGCCGGGAAACCGTCGATCAACGGCTTGCCCAGCGCCAGGCCGACCGCCGCCAGCCCGCCACCGGGCATGCCCTGCGTCAGCATCACCAGGACCGGCACCACGATCGCCAGCACCAGCGGCGGCTGGACGACCGGGCCGAACATCGAGCGCCGCTCGACGAACACCACCGCGCCGACGCAGCCCACGAAGAACGTGACGGCGAACACCCAGCCCACGGTGTGCGCGGCCGAGTTGACGTCGACGAACGTGCCGACGATGGCCACCACGAACGCGATGAGCACCGCGGCCCACCAGGGCAGACCCCGGAAGCTGCCGAACATGGCGCGGTCGTTCCATCGGACGGCGGTGTACTCGTCGTCCTCCGGCTCGCTGCGCGAGTCGTCACGCATTGCAGCGGTCACGCACACTCCTCGTTCGGCTCAGTCCCGACACACTCTATTACGCCTCCCGGGCGTCCAAGGGTGCACCGAGGCCCGCCTCGTCCGTCCGCCGCACCAGCGGCAGGGGTGTGACGTCGGACGACGCGTTGCTCAACGGCTCGACGGCCGCCCGGAAACCCTCCAACGCGTCCAGCTCGCGCCGCCGCGCCGACAGGAACCGCTGCAGGTGCGTGCTCGACAGGTTCACCGCGTCGATGGCGCCGTCGGCCGCCCGGTGCGCCCGCGACGCCGCCGCCCTGACCTGCTCGACGTCGTCGGCCAGCGCGCGGTCGGTCACCGCGAACATCGCCGCCGACGCGATCACCGCGAACCCGGTCGGCCCGCACAGGAACACCCGCCGGTCGAGCAGCCACCGCAGCAGCTCGGGGTCCGTGTCCAGGGCCGCGACCACCGCGCCGTCGTTCGGCACGAACATGATCGTCCCGTAGATGGCGTCGGCCCACCGCTGGTAGCCCTTGCCCGCCAGCTCCGCGGCCCGCGCCCGGATGTTGCGCACGTGCACGCGCAGCGCGTCGACGCGCTCGGTCGCGTCGTCGGTCTCCACCGCCTCCGCCCACGTGGCCATGCTCATCTTCGCGTCCACCGGCACCCGCCGACCGCCGCCGACGTTGAGCACCAGGTCCGGCCGCACCGAACCGCCGCCCGCCACGTCCACCTGCAGGTCGAAGTGGATCCCCTCGCGCAGGCCGAGCACCCGCGCCGTCTCCACCAGCACCTTCTCGCCGAGCTCGCCGCGTCCGCTGACCGAGGAGAACGCCACCTCGTAGCGCTGCAACGCCGCCCACTGCGCGTCGCCGCGTTCCCGTTCGGCCCGCACCGCGGCCAGCGCGGCGTCGGTGCGCCGCACGCTGTCCTGGTAGAGCCGCCACAGGAACACCAACGCACCCGCGAGCAGGAGCGCCACGACCACCGCCGCCGTGCTGAGGACCGCCGTCATCCCCCGATCATCGCGCACAGGTGTCCGACCACACGTTCGAGCGACACGCCGAGCGGGTTGGACGATCAGAGGGCCCGCCGGCCCTAGCGTGGCCGACGTGTTGATCCTGCACACGTCCGACTGGCACGTGGGGCGCACCTTCCACGGCCGTGACCTGCTGCAAGAGCAGGAAGCGGTGCTCAGCGGCCTCGCCGACACGGTGTCGGACGAACGGGTCGACGCGGTCGTCGTGGCGGGGGACCTGTTCGACCGGGCCGTGCCGAACGCGGAAGCCGTCGCGGTGTGCTCCCGGGTGCTCAAGCGCCTCCGCGAGGCGGGCGCGAAGATCGTGATCACGCCGGGCAACCACGACTCGGCGGCCCGGCTGGGCTTCCTCGGCGCGTTCGCCGAGGCGGGCGGCCTGCACCTGCGCACGCGGGTGGCCGAGCTGCACGAGCCGGTGCTGTTCGCCGACGAGCACGGTCCGGTGGCGGTCTACGGGATCCCGTTCCTGGAACCGGAGACGGCGCGGCACACGCTCGGCGTGGAGGCCAAGGGCCACGGCGGCGTGCTCACCGAGGCGATGCGGCGGATCAAGCTGGACCTCGCGGCCCGACCGGGCACCCGGTCGGTGGTGATGGCGCACGCGTTCGTGACCGGCGGCGAGCCGTGCGAGTCGGAGCGCACGATCGCGGTGGGCGGCGTGCAGGACGTGTCGGGCGCGGTGTTCGCCGGGGTCGACTACGTGGCGCTGGGCCACCTGCACGGCCAGCAGACGTTGGCCGAGCACCTGCGGTACTCGGGCAGCCCGGTGGCGTACTCGTTCTCCGAGGCGCGGCACCACAAGTCGGTGTGGCTGGTCGAGCTGGGCGCGGGCGGACTGGCCGGGGTGCAGCGGAGGCCGCTGCCGGTGCCCCGCGCGCTGTCGGCGGTGAGCGGCTCGCTCGACGACCTGCTGCTCGACCCGGACCACGAGCCGGTCGAGGACCACTTCCTCTCGGTCACGCTCACCGACCGGGTGCGCCCGCTGGACGCGTTGCGCCGCTTGCAGAAGCGGTTCCCGCACGCGGTGCACGTGGAGTGGCGGCCGGAGGGCGGGCGGACCGGCGAGCTGCGGTTCGCCGAACGGGTGCGCGGCCGCGGCGACGAGGAGATCGCCTGCTGCTTCGTCGAGGACGTGCGCGGCGACCAGCCCGGCCCGCGCGAGCTGGACCTGCTGCGCGAGGCGTTCGCCGCGGCTGCCCGGGAGGACGAGTCGTGAAGCTGCACCGGTTGGCGGTCAGCGGGTTCGGCCCGTACGCGCGGCTCGAGGAGGTCGACTTCGACCTGCTCGGCGCGGACGGCCTGTTCCTCCTGCACGGCGACACGGGCGCGGGCAAGACGACGCTGCTCGACGCGGTGGCGTTCGCGCTGTTCGGCAAGGTCCCCGGCGCGCGCGGCGACGTGAAGCGGCTGCGCTGCGACTACGCCGACCGCGACACCCCCACGTACGTGGAGCTGGAGCTGACCGTGCGCGGCAGGCGGTTCCGGATCAAGCGCAGCCCCGAGTACGAGCGGCCGAAGAAGCGCGGCGACGGCGCGACCCGGCAGCAGGCGCAGGTGTCGCTGACGTGGGTCAGCGGGTGGACCGGCGAGGGGCACAGCCGCATCGACGACGTGGCCCGCGAGGTCGAGGGCCTGCTCGGGATGACGGCCGAGCAGTTCTTCCAGGTGGTGCTGCTGCCGCAGGGCGAGTTCGCCCGGTTCCTGCGCGCGGAGACCGCCGAGCGGGAGAAGCTGCTGGAGAAGCTGTTCGGCACGGAGCGGTTCCTGGACGTGGAGAAGTGGTTCCGGGAACGCCGCGCCGAACGCAGGCGCGAGGTCGCGCAGCTCGGCCAGGAGCACCGCGACCTGACGCTGAAGGTCGCCGAGGTCGCGCTGGAGGAGCTGCCCGAGGGCGGCGGCGACCAGGAGTGGCTCAGCTCCCTGCTCAAGCGGCTGGACGAGGACGAGCGCGACGCCGAGCGGCTCTCGGCCGAGGCCTCCGGGCGGCGCACCGCGGCCGAGCGGGAGTGGCAGGAGGCGCGGGCGCGGCACGAGCGGGTCCGCCGGGTGCGCGACGCGCGCCGCCACCTCGACCGGTTCGCCGAGGTGGAGCCGAGCCTGCGGGCGTGGGTCGCCGAACGCGACGCGGCCCGGCAGGCGGCGGTCGTGGCGCCCGCGCAGGACCGCGCGGTGAAGCTGGCGCGCGAGCTCGACGCCGCCGTCGCCCAGGAGCGGGCGGCGGCCGCGGCCGTGTCCGCCCTCGGCCACGAGGGCTCCGACCTGCGCGGCGACGCCGAACGCCTGCGCGAGGAGGCGGGCGGGCTCACGAGCCTGGCCGCCGAAGCCGAGCGGCAGCGCGTCGACCAGCGGCGGATCGCACAGCTGGACCGCGACGTCGCCACCACGTCCCAGCGGCTGGCCGCCCTGGTCACCCAGCTGGACGAGGTGCCGCACCGGCTGGCCGCTGCGCGGGGCGCGGTCGAGGAGGCGGCGGAGGCCGCGGCCCGGCTGCCGCAGGTGTCGGGGCTGGCCGCCGCCGCGGCCGAGCTGCCGCGCGTGGAGCGGGCGTTCCGGGAGGCGGACGAGGCGCGGCGGGACGCGGTGGACGCGCAGCAGAAGGCCCGCGAGAAGCTGCTCCGGATCCGCCGGGAACGGCTGGACGGGATGGCGGTCGAGCTGGCCGGCCGGCTGCGCGCGGGCCACGAGTGCCCGGTGTGCGGGTCGGCCGAGCACCCGTCGCCGGCGCAGCCGATGCTGGACGCGGTGACGGCCCTGGACGAGGACGGCGCCGCCGACGAGGACCAGCGCGCCCTGGACCGGCGGCAGCGGGCCGAGCAGGAGGCGCACCGGCTGGGCGAACGGCTGGCGTTGCTGCGCGAGCAGCTGGGCGACCGGCCGCCGGCCGAGCTGGAGCGCGAGCACCGGTCCGTGGTGGCGTGCGCCGAGCAGTGGGAGAGCAGGCAGGCCGAGCTGGCCGAGCTGGAGACCAAGGTGCAGCGCGCGCTCGACCAGCGTGGTGCGCTGGAACGGGAACTGGCCGAGGCGGGCGCGCAGCGGGCGCAGCTGGTGGAGGCCGTCGAGGAGCGCGGCGCCCGGTTGGAGGAGGCCCGCGGCGACTTCCCGGACGTCGGCACGCGCCGGGCGCACCTCGGCGACCTGGCCGACGCGCTGACCGAGCTGGCCGCGCGTCGCGCCGCCGTGGCCGAGCACGAGGAGCGCCTGGCCGACCAGCGGCTGGAGGTGGCGCGGCTGGCCTCGCTCGCCGGGTTCGCCGACGTGGCCGACGCCCTGGCCGCGGCACGCCCGGCCACCGCCGTCGCCGAGCTGGAGACCCGGATCCGCGACGTCGAGAAGACCCGGACCGCGGCCGAGAGCACGTTGGCCGAGCTGCCCGACACCGACCCGGACGACGAGGTCGACGTGGCAGGCGCGGAGGAGCGGTTCCGGGTGGCGAGCGACGCCGCGACCGAGGCCGCGACGGCGTTGACGAACGCCCGCACGAGGGCCGCGCGCGCCGCCGACCTGGCCGAGCGGCTCCGGGACGCGTGGCTGCGGCTGGAGCCCGTGGAGGCCGAGTTCGCCGAGCTGGACGCGTTGACCGACGTGATCAACGGGTCCGGGCAGAACACCAAGAGCATGACCCTGCGCACGTACGTGCTGGCCGCCCGGCTGGAGGAGGTCGCGGTGGCGGCCAGCGCCCGGCTGGAGCGGATGAGCCAGGGCCGCTACCGGTTCGTGCACTCGGTCGAGGCCGGTCCGCGCGGCACCCGGGGTGGGCTGGGCCTCGACGTCATGGACGACTACTCGGGGCAGCAGCGGCCGGCGAAGACGCTGTCCGGCGGCGAGTCGTTCCTGGCGTCCCTGTCGCTGGCTTTGGGCCTGGCCGACGTGGTCGCGGCGGGCGCCGTGCTGGACACGCTGTTCATCGACGAGGGCTTCGGCACGCTCGACGCCGAGACCCTGGAGCTGGTGATGACGACGCTGGACGAGCTGCGCGCCGGCGGCCGGGTCGTCGGCCTCGTCTCCCACGTGGAGGAGCTGCGGCAGCGCATCCCGACCCGGTTGCGAGTCCGCAAGGCCCGCGAGGGCTCCTCGCTGGAACTCACGGCCTGATTCACGATCGAGGGTCGCCCGGCAGTATTACGTGCTTCGGGAAATTGACGTCGAGTGACCACTCGGCTGAGTGAAGCACAATTTATGCGGAGATCTCGAACCGTGGTGGACCAACGGTTTTTCAACCATTGGGAAACCACTGCCCCGTGCTAGATTCCCTCCTGTTCGGAGTTTTAAACATCGAACTCTGAGGAGATCTTCCGATGAATATCTCATTCACCAGGATGTTGTTCGTCGTGCTCTTGGCGCTGTTCTCGACGAGTGCCACCGCGGCCGCCGCGGAACCCGAAGCGGCGGCGGACAGACAGTGGTCGGGCTGGACCGACCTCGGCGGCGTGGTCACCGCGGGCCCGGCCGTGTCGTCGTGGTCGGAGAACCGGCTCGACGTGTTCGCCCGCGGCACCGACTCGGCCGTCTGGCACCGGTGGTGGAACGGGTCCTCGTGGTCGGGCTGGGAAAGCCTCGGCGGCAACATCATCGACAACCCGGCGGCCGTCTCGTGGGGCCCCAACCGCATCGACCTGTTCGGCCGCGGCACGGACAACCACCTGTGGCACAAGTGGTGGAACGGCTCGTCCTGGTCCGGCTGGGAAGACCTCGGCGGCATCATCACCGCAGGTCCGGCCGTGTCGTCGTGGTCGGCCAACCGGCTGGACGTGTTCGTCAGGGGCTCGGACGGCGCGTTGTGGCACAAGTGGTGGAACGGGTCGTCGTGGTCCGGTTGGGAGAGCCTCGGCGGCGTGTTCATCGACAACCCGGCAGCGGTGTCGTGGGGCGCGAACCGCATCGACGTCTTCGTCGAGGGCCTGAACAACCATCTCTGGCACAAGTGGTGGAACGGCTCGTCCTGGTCCGGCTGGGAAGACCTCGGCGGCGTGATCACCGCGGGCCCGGCCGTGTCGTCGTGGTCGGCCAACCGGCTCGACGTGTTCGCCAAGGGCACCGACAACCAGCTCTGGCACAAGTGGTGGAACGGGTCGTCGTGGTCGGGTTGGGAAAACCTCGGCGGTGTTTTCCTGCACAACCCGGCGGCCGTCTCGTGGGGGCCGAACCGCATCGACGTCTTCGTCGAGGGCACGAACAACCACGTCTACCACAAAGCGTGGTACTGAGCACGGCTGAACATCGCCCGTGAGAACCGCTCCCTTTCCCGCGCGCCGGGGAAGGGAGCCGGCGTTCGCCCTTAACCCCGACGATCGACTTTCACCTGGGAGCCGTCGACCGGACGTGCGCCGGGCGCACGGCGCGTCGCGAGCAGCCGGTGCCGGCGGGCGTCGTCCGGCCGGTCCCAGGCCGCGTAGGCGCGGGCGAGGCCGTCGTGGGCGAGTGCCTCCTCGTGCCGGTCGCCCGTGCGGCGGGTCAGCGCCAACGCCTCGTGGTGGTGCTCGACGGCGCGCCCGGGGTCGCCGCCGGCGGTCGCCAGCTCGCCCAGGGTGTCGAGCACCTCGGCCTCCAGGTCCCGGTTGCCGGTCGCGCGTGCGCCCGCGAGCGCCTCGGCCAGGTGCTTCGCGGCGATCTCCCACCGGCCGAGCCGGAGGTGGACCAGCCCCAGGTTCGCCTGCAGGTGGCCCACCAGCGCGTGGTCGTTGTCGACGTCCGGCACGGCCGCCACCGCCCGGTCCATGTGCCGCAACGCCTCCTCGTGCCGCCCCGACGCCTCGTGCACCAGCGCCAGGCTGCACAGCACGGCCGCCTCGCCGCGCCGGTTGCCGATGGCCCTGGCGATGGACAGCGCCTCCTGGAAGGTCCGCTCCGCCTCCTCGTGCCGACCGAGGCGGCGCAGCACGACACCCAGGTTCTTCAGCACGCGACCGGTGAAGCTCACGTCACCGGTCTCCCGCCCGACCGCGACCGCCTGCTCGTGGTGGCGCAACGCCTCCTCGTAACGACCCAGCCGCTCGCACGCCACGCCGAAGCCGGTGAGCGCGGCGCCCTCGGCGGCCCGGTCCGCGCGCCTGCGGCCGGCCACGAGGGCGTGCGTGTGCAGGGCGAGGGACTCGTCGTGGTGGCCGCGGACGTGGAAGTAGGGCCACAGGGTGGCGGTCAGCGCCTCGGCGTGCTCGGCGTCGCCGTGCCGGGCCGCGTGCTCGGCGACCGCGAGGAGGTTCGCCCGCTCGGCCTCCAGCCACCCCACCGCGTCGGCCCGGGTGCGCAGGCAGGGCGGCGCCGGCGCGGACGGCCGCCCGGCGTGGTCGGCGGGGTCGAACAGCCCCATCGCGACCGCCGCCACGCGCACGTAGTGCTCCGCCAGGGCCCGCACGGCCGCGTCCCGCCCGTCGTCGCCGTCCACCTCGGCGGCGAGGCCGCGGGCGTAGGTGCGCAGCAGGTCGTGCATCTGGAACCGGCCGTCGGCCGTGCGCTCCACGAGGTGCGACTGGACCAGGGCGTCGACGTGCCGCCGGGCCGCCGCGTCGTCCGAGCCGGTCAGCGCGGCGATCGCGGCGACGCCGAGTTCCCGGCACGGGTGCGCGCCCAGCAGCCGGAACACCCGCGCGACCGCGGGCGGGAGGTGCCGGTAGGACCACGAGAACGCCGACCGCAGCGCCGCGTGGGGGTCGGCGTCGTCGTCCAGCCGGTCCAGCCGGTCCTGTTCCCGGGTCAGCTCGCCGGCGAGGTCGGCCAGCGAGGCCGCGGGGCGGCCGGTGGCCAGTTCGGCGGCCAGGCGCAGCGCCAGCGGCAACCTCGCGCACAGCTCCACCAGGACGTCCACCGCGCGCGGGTCCGCCGACGCGCGGTCGCCGATCAACGCGCGCAGCAGGTCGCCCGCCTCGTCGGCGGGCAGGAGGTCGAGCCGCAGGCGGGTCGCGCCGTCCTTGGCGATCAGCCCGCGCATCGAGTCGCGGCTGGTCACCAGCACCGCGCAGCCCGGCGACCCGGGCAGCAGCGGCCGGACCTGGGCGGCCGTGCGGGCGTTGTCGAGCACCACGAGCACCCGCCTGCCCGCCAGCCGGGACCGGAAGGCCGCGGACCGCTCGGCCAGGTCCTGCGGGATGTCCCGGGAGTCGACGCCCAGCGCGCGCAGGAAGCCGGACAGGGCGTCACCCGGGCCGACCGGCAGGTCCGGGTCGTAGCCGCGGAGGTTGACGTAGAGCTGCCCGTCGGGGAACCGGTCGCGCACACGCTGCGCCCAGTGCAGCGCCAAGGAGGTCTTGCCGACCCCGCCGGTGCCGGTGACGACCGCGATCGGCGGCGGCTGCCGGTCGTCGGCGCGCACCAGCAGGCCGTCGAGCCGCTCCACGTGCTCGGCACGTCCGGTGAACCCGGCGACGGCGGCCGGCACCTGCGCGGGGCACACCCCGGCCGGGGCCGCCTCCCGCCCGACCGCCAGGTTCGGGTCCTGGTTGAGGATGTCGAGGTGCAGCCGGCGCAGCTCCTCGCCCGGCCGCAGGCCCAGTTCCCGGTCGAGCAGCGCGCGGCCCTCGTCGTAGACGTCCAGCGCCTCCGCCTGGCGGCCCGCCCGGTACAGCGCGGTCATCAGCGCGCCGCGCAACCGTTCCCGGAACGGGTGCCGCGCGACCAACCCGGTCAGCGCGACCGCCGCCTCCTCGTGCGACCCCAGCGCCGACAACGCCGCCGCGTGCCCTTCCAGCGCCGTCAGCCTGCGCTCGACCAGCCGGGCCTTGACGGCGTCCGCGTCGGGGCCGGCCAGGTCGCGGAACGGGTCGCCGCGCCACAGCTCCAGCGCCTCGGCGAACGCCGCCACGGCCTGCCGGTGCGAGCCCGCGTCACCGTGCCGCCGTCCCGCGCGGACCAGGTCCTCGAACCGGTGCGCGTCGAGTCCGCCCTCCGCCACCCGGACCCGGTAGCCGGCCCGACCGCCGTCGATCCACTCGCCGGCGAGCAGCCGGCGCAGCTGCCAGACGTAGGTCTTGGTGTTCTTCTCCGCCGACGCGGGCGCGCCCTCCGGCCAGAGGGCCTCGACCAGCCGCTCGACGCTCACCCACTCGTCCGCGTGCAGCAGGAGCGTGGCCAGCAGCACCCGCGGTTTCCGGGCGTCGACGGGCACCCGCACACCGTCGGACCGCACGACGTCGACCGCGCCCAGGACCCGGAACAGCACTCGGCACACTCCCTGCGCCCCGGCTCCCCACGGCCGAGGCGGCACCGAAGGTAGCGCACACCGGACCCCGGTCGTAGACCGTCGCTGTACCGCCGCTGTACCGGCGTGCGCCAGGCTCGACCGCGCGGTTCGCCGGCCGTGACCTTCGCTGGGGGGAGGGCCACGGCCACGAGCTGACCGGGCGGCGGGCGCCGGGCGGCACCCTCCACCCGCCGCCCGGTCACGACCGCCGTGCACCCCCGGCTAGGACGCGAGCAGCCCGCCCCGGTACGCGGAGGCCTGCAGCTCGAACAGCTCGAAGTAGTGCCCCCGCAACGCCATCAGCTGCTCGTGCGTGCCCTGCTCGACGACCCGGCCCTGGTCGAGCACGACGATCCGGTCGGCGTTGCGGATGTTCGCCAGCCGGTGCGTCACCAGGATCGTGGTGCGCCGCGCGGTCGCCTCGCGCAGGCCCTCGAACACCCTCGCCTCCGCCTTGGCGTCCAGCGCGGCCGTCGGCTCGTCGGCCACGAGCACCGCCGCGTCCCGGTACATGCCGCGCGCGATGCCCATCCGCTGCCACTGCCCGCCGGACAGGTCCTGCCCGTCGTTGAACTGCCGCGACAGCACGGTGTCCGGCCCCGCGGGCAGGCTCGCCAGCACCTCGTCCGCGCCCGACTTCGCCACCGCCTCCTGCCACGCCTCGTCGTCCTCGCGCTCCAGCCGCCCGACCGTCACGTTGTGCCGGGCGGTCATCGGCCACTGCGCCGGGTCCTGCGCGATCACCGCGATGGACGAGTGCACCGAGTGCGGGTCCGCCTCGGCCAGGTCGACGCCGTCCCACGCGACCGTGCCCGACGACGCCGGGTACAGGCCGGTCAGCACCTTGCCGAGGGTCGTCTTGCCCGACCCGTTCTCGCCCACCAGCGCGATGACCTCGCCGCGCGCCACGGTCAGGTTCACCTCCCGCAGCGCGGGCTTCGGCGCGCCCGGGTAGGTGAACGAGACGTCCGTCAGCGTGATCTCCTCCGGGTCCGCCGGCGCCTTCACCGGCGAGCTGCCCTGGGCCCGTTCCGCGCCTTCGACCAGCAGCTTGCGGTAGAAGTCGATGTAGAACGAGTCCTCGTAGAGCGAGTTGACCGCCCGGGTCGTCGACGCCAGCGACGAGAAGCCGGTGCGCATGGCCAGCACCGCCGTGCCCGCCAGCGCCAGCTCCATGCCGCCGGTGTGCAGCAGGAAGCCCAGCACGACGTAGGCGATCGCGGTGCCGACGCCGGCCAGCGCGCGTCCGGTCAACCGCACCATGTTCGTGCGGTGCGCCATCCGGATCTCGTCGGCCATGAGGCTCTCCGCGATGCGCCGGTGCTCGCCGAGCAGGCGTTCCTGCAACGTCAGCGCGTGCCGTTCCAGCGCGAAGTCGCGGTCGGTGGCGACCTCCTCCACCACGCCCTTGCGCGTGTTGCGGGTCACCGAGTCGAGGAAGTGCTCGTAGCGCAGCTTGGACGCCCGCGCCGACGCCCAGGCGTTCGCGAACGCGGCCAGCAGCAGCGCCGGCGCCAGCCACGGGTTGAGGAACCCGACCGTGACCACGGCCGCGGTCAGCGAGATGCCGCCGGAGAGCAGGTCCGCCAGGTACCGCAGGCTGCTCTCCAGCGAGCGGACGCCACGCCGGCCGCCCTGGCGGGCCAGCTCGCGGAAGTCGGCGTCCTCGAAGGCGAGGAGCTGGGCGCGGACCAGGACGGCGGTGACCTCGTCGTTCGCCTCACGCGTGACCCTCGGCCGGAGCGAACTCTCCACCGCCGCGACCGCCGTGTCGAGCAACGCGCGGAGCACGAACGACCCCACCACCACCGCCAACGCGGGCAGCGCCTGCGTCACGCGCTCCGGCGTCGGGCCGTCACGCAGCAGCGCGGAGAACACGTCGGCCGTGGCGAGCAGCCCGAACGCGGTCACGCAACCGGACAGCACGTGCACCACGCCCGCCGCCACCGTGAGCCGGGGCGACGTGCGCCAGGCGAGCCGAACCACCATCGCCACCGCCGACGGCAGGCTCTTGAGGGCCTTGCCCAAGCTCACCGACGTCCCACCACGACGACGGGCCCACTTGGGGGTGGCGACGTTCTCCACCCCGATCAGCACGCTGCTCATCGTTCCAGGAAACGCGAACTTCACCCCCGCGCCAACCGCTTACGCCGTCAGCGCAGCTCAGTGCTTCGGGGAGCCAGAATTGTCAGACCCCGCCGGCAGGATGAGAAAGGGCTCCCCTCGGCCGGGGCTTCACCGCCACCGACCCGAGCGCACCCCCCGATCGCCGACCTGGCCGAACCCGACCGGCCGCACCGCAGCGGCACCGCAACGCGGACTTCGTGCTCCCACGGCCTCACCGAACCGCACCGGCCGCGACGTCGGCAACGCCTGGACCCACGGATCACCGGGACGTCCCTGGAGCCGGACGTCCCGGTGCCACCGGCACGTCCTAGCGGACCATGTCCTTGCGCAGTTCGCGCGGCAGGGCGAAGGCGATCTTCTCGTTCGCCGTGGTGATCTCCTCGACGTCGCCGTAGCCCTGGGTCGCCAGGTACTCCAGCAGCTCCATCACCAGGATGTCCGGCACCGACGCGCCGGACGTCACGCCGACCGTCGTCACGCCCTCCAGCCACGCCGGGTCGACCTCGCGCGCGTAGTCGATCAGGTACGACGCCCGCGCGCCCGCCTGCAGCGCCACCTCGACCAGCCGCACCGAGTTGGACGAGTTCTTCGACCCGACCACCAGCACCAGGTCGCACTCCGGCGCCATCGTCTTCACCGCGGTCTGCCGGTTGGACGTCGCGTAGCAGATGTCGTCCGACGGCGGCTCCTGCAGGTCCGGGAACCGCTCCTGCAACTGCCGCACCCGCACCATCGTCTCGTCCACCGAGAGCGTGGTCTGCGAGAGCCACACCACCTTGGACGGATCGCGCACGACGACCTTGTCGACGTCCTCGGCGGTGTCGACGAGCTGGATGTGCGAGGGCGCCTCGCCGTACGTGCCCTCGACCTCCTCGTGCCCCTCGTGGCCGATGAGCAGGATGTCGTAGTCCTCGCGGGCGAACCGCTTCGCCTCGTTGTGGACCTTCGTCACCAGCGGGCAGGTGGCGTCGATCGTGCGCAGCTGCCGCGAGGCGGCCTCCTCGTGCACGGCGGGCGACACGCCGTGCGCCGAGAACACCACGAGCGCGCCCTCGGGCACCTCGTCGGTCTCGTCGACGAAGATCGCGCCACGCCGGGACAGCGTCTCCACGACGTGCTTGTTGTGGACGATCTCCTTGCGCACGTAGACCGGCGCGCCGTACTGCTCGAGCGCCTTCTCCACGGTCACGACGGCACGGTCCACCCCGGCGCAGTAGCCACGCGGCTTGGCCAGGAGCACTCGCTTGTCCATGACGACCAGGGTACGGCGTGCCGGATGTAGGCATCCGACGGCCGACTGCGGCAGGCTGTAGGGCATGAAGCCACTGCCCCTGACCGTCCGCCTCGCCGCGGGACTGGCGGTCACCGCCGTCGAGCAGGCCCGGAAGCTCCCGGGGCAACTCGCGGGCCTCCCGGTCACCGTGGTCAGTGAGGCCCTGCAGCTGTCCATGCGGCTCCAGCAGCGGGTGACGGAACTCGCAATCAAGGGCGACGACGTGCTGTCCGTGCTGCGGCCGGTGGAGCAGGAGCCCGAGTGGGCGACGTTCGACGAGGACGAGGGCATCGCCGCGCCGACCACCGGCGACGAGACCGACCTCGACGCCGACGACCCGTGGGCGGTGGAGGAGCAGGCCCTGGCCGCCGAGCCGCCCGCCGTGCTGCCGAACTACGACGAGCTGTCGTTGGCGCAGCTCAGGGCACGTCTGCGCACCCTGACCGCGGAGGACCTCGAGGAGCTGCTGGCGCACGAGCGCACGCACGCCGCCCGCCCCGAGTTCACCGGCATGCTCACCCGCCGCATCGCGAACCTCAAGAACCAGTGAACCCCGAGCGGACGAGCACCGAGAAACCCCAGGTCGACAGGTCGAGCCCGGAGAACCCGTGGCCGGTGCGCACGGTCGCGCGCAAGATCTTCGACTGGATCAACCGGCTCGGCGACGTGTGGGTGGAGGGCCAGGTCACGCAGCTGAGCGCGCGTCCGGGCACGGCGACGGCGTTCCTCACCCTCCGCGACCCGTCCGTGGACATGTCGATGCAGCTGACCGCGCCCGTCGGCATGGTGCGCGAGCTGCAGCTGTCCGAGGGCAGCCGGGTGGTGGTGCACGGCAAGCCCAACTTCTTCCCCAACCGCGGCACGCTGAGCCTGCGCGTGGACGAGATCCGGCAGGTCGGCATCGGCGAGCTGCTGGCCCGGATCGAACGCCTGCGCAAGCTGCTCAACGCCGAGGGCCTCTTCGACCCGCGTCGCAAGCGAAAGCCGCCGTTCCTGCCGAACAAGATCGGCCTCGTCACGGGGCGCGCGTCGGCCGCCGAGCGGGACGTGCTGACCAACGCGCAGGCCCGCTGGCCGGGCGCCCGGTTCCGGGTGGTCAACGTTGCGGTGCAAGGGGCCTTGGCGGTGCCGCAGATCCTCACCGCACTGTCGACTCTGGACCGCGACGCCGAAGTGGACGTCATCGTGCTGGCCCGCGGCGGCGGCAGCGTGGAGGACCTGCTGCCGTTCTCGGACGAGGCGCTGTGCCGGGCGGTGGCGCAGTGCCGCACGCCGGTGCTGTCCGCGATCGGGCACGAGCCGGACACACCGCTGGTGGACCACGTGGCGGACCTGCGGTGCTCCACGCCGACCGACGCGGGCAAGCGGGTGGTGCCGGACGTCGCGGAGGAGGGCGAGCGGATCCGCCAGCTGCGCGACCGCAGCAGGCGCGCCCTGCACGGCTGGGTGGACCGGGAGCGGAAGCTGCTCGCGGCGCTGCGCACCCGTCCCGCGCTCTCGGACCCGCACGGTCCGCTGGACCGGCGCGCGGAGGACGTCGACCGGCTGCGGGAACGCGCCCGGCGCGCGGTGCGGAACCGGCTCGACTCGGAGACGGCCGGGCTGGTCGCCACCACGGCGCGCTTGACGACCCTCGGGCCTGCCGCCACGCTGGCGCGGGGGTACGCGGTGGTCCAGCTCGTCACCCCGGACGGGGTCGACGGTGTGCTCCGCTCGACCTCCCAAGCTCCCGCGGGCACCCGGCTGAGGGTGCGCGTGGCCGACGGCGCGGTGCACGCGGTCGTCACCTCCGACGGGGACGGCGCCGAGGCGCACGCCGGCGGAGACGGCAATGCGGCCCAAGAAGGAGGCGGTGGTGCCGAACCCCGCACGTGAGCCCACGTTCCTGCCCTTGACGGTGGCCGCCGCGGGCGAAGCCGACGACGAGGGCGCGAGCGCCGTGCGCAGCCGCGCCGTGTCGGCCGACCAGGCCGCCGCCGACTGCTGGCTGTCCCTGGTGGCCGGCTGCACGTCGGGCAGGCAGACGTTGATCAACCGCTTACACGACCTGTCCGAGGCGACCTCCGGCTACGCCGGGATGCGGTGGTGGCTGGGCCACGGCTCGGTGCACCGCAAGCGCGTCGCCGCCGCCGAGCACCGCATCGACGACGCCGTGCGCGAAGGCGACGGCGCGGAGTTCGCCGAGGCGTTCATCGGGTACGACCAGGCGGTCGCGACCGTCGTGGTGCACGTCCAGAACCGATTGGGGAAGTTGTCCACGTGAGCGAGCCGGGCTACGAGCAGGCCAGGGACGAGTTGGTGGAGGTGGTCCGCAGGCTGGAGGCGGGCGGCCTGTCGCTGGAGGAGTCGCTGGCGCTGTGGGAACGCGGCGAGGCCTTGGCGAAGACCTGCGAGCGGCAGCTCGCGGGCGCCCGGGAACGGATCGATCAAGCACTCAGTGTGACCGAGGAGGACGTGGCCGAGGCGTGATGACGTGCGAGGATTGGTCTACCGGCCGGTAATCGCAGTCGCAGGAGGAACCTCATGGTCACAGCCAGCAGCCCGTCCGAGCGTCGTCGCGAAGCACCCGATCGGAACCTCGCGCTGGAGCTCGTCCGGGTGACCGAGGCGGCCGCGATGGCCGCCGGGCGCTGGGTTGGCCGCGGCGACAAGAACGGCGGCGACGGCGCGGCGGTGGACGCCATGCGCAAGCTGATCGGCACCGTGTCCATGCGCGGCGTCGTGGTGATCGGCGAGGGCGAGAAGGACGAGGCGCCCATGCTGTTCAACGGCGAGGAGGTGGGCGACGGCAACGGCCCCGAGTGCGACGTGGCGGTCGACCCGATCGACGGCACCACGTTGATGGCCAAGGGCATGCCGAACGCCCTCGCGGTGCTCGCGGTGGCCGAGCGGGGCGCGATGTTCGACCCGTCGGCCGTGTTCTACATGGAGAAGCTCGCCACCGGGCCGGAGGCGGCGGACGTCATCGACATCACCGCGCCGATCGCGGAGAACATCCGCCGGGTGGCGCGGGCCAAGCACAGCGACGCCTCCGACGTGACGGTGTGCGTCCTGGACCGGCCGCGGCACGAGTCGCTGGTCGCCGACGTGCGCGCGGCGGGCGCCCGGATCCACTTCATCTCCGACGGCGACGTGGCGGGCGCGATCTCGGCGGCCCGGCCGAACACCGGCATCGACCTGCTGGTCGGCATCGGCGGCACGCCCGAGGGGATCATCGCGGCGGCGGCGCTGAAGTGCATGGGCGGCGCGATCCAGGCCAAGCTGTGGCCCAAGGACGACGAGGAGCGGCAGAAGGCGCTGGACGCGGGCCACGACCTGGACCGCGTGCTGCTGACCGACGACCTGGTGCGCGGCGACAACGTGTTCTTCTGCGCCACCGGCGTGACGGACGGCGACCTGGTGCGCGGCGTGCACTACCGGGCGGGCGGCTGCACGACCCAGTCGATCGTGATGCGCTCGAAGTCCGGCACGGTGCGGATGATCGACGGCTTCCACCGGCTGACCAAGCTGCGCGAGTACTCGTCGGTCGACTTCGACATCCCGTCGACCGGCGAGGACGCCCTCCCGCCGCTCCCCTAGCGCGTTCGCCGCCGCCGTTCGCGACCCACCGCTGCCGTTCGCGACCCACCGCTGCCGTTCGCGACCCAGCGCTGTCAACTGTGAACCCAGCGTTACCGGCCGATCGGCTGTAGTGATCACGCCGCGTTCATCCCTAGTTTCCGATCCGTCCCCGAGCACCCTGCGCCGGGGACGGAGAGGAAGCGATGAAGGTTCGTACCCTGTTCACCGCCTTCGCGGTGGCGGTCGGCGCGGCACTCGCCTCGGCGGCCGGGGCGGCGGCGGCCCCGGCGACCGACGGCGGCGTCACCCCGTTCATCGTGGGCGGCGGCAACGCCACGCAGACCTACTCGTGGATGGTCTCCCTGCAGAGCACCACGGGCAGCCACTTCTGCGGCGGCTCGCTGATCAAGGCCAACTGGGTCGTCACCGCCAAGCACTGCGTGCAAGGCCGGTCGGCGTCCTCCATCCGGGCGCGCATCGGCACGACCAACCGCACCAGCGGCGGCACGGTCGCGTCCGGCGCCCAGGTCGTGACCCACTCGTCCTACGACATCGCGCTGGTGCGCCTGTCCACCTCGGTGGGCCAGACGCCGATCGCGGTGGCGTCGACGTCGGGTCCGGTCGGCACGGCCACCCGCATCATCGGCTGGGGCCAGACGTGCGCCCCGCGCGGCGGCTGCGGCGCGCCGATCACCCTGCAGGAGCTGAACACCTCGATCGTGGAGGACAGCCGCTGCCTGGGCATCTACGGCTCGGTGGAGATCTGCACGAACAACCCGAACGGCAACTCGGGCGCCTGCTACGGCGACTCGGGCGGCCCGCAGGTCAAGTCCGTGAACGGCGTGTGGCAGCTGGTCGGCGCCACCAGCCGCGCGGGCAACAACAGCTCCACCTGCGCCACCGGCCCGTCGATCTACATGGACGTGCCGGCGTTCCGCTCGTGGATCAGCCAGTACGCGGGCGCGGTCTAGGCCGCTCGTCCTCGCGTTCGAAGGGCCGTCCCTCCTCCGGGTGGGGCGGCCCTTCCCAATTCGTTACCGGGCGGCCTGCAACCACAACCTCCGGGACGGCGTCTCCAGGGTCAGCACACAGCACGATCTCTGGGGGGTTTGCGCGATGCGCAAGGCAGCACTGGTGGCAATCGCTTTCCTGGCAACGGCTTGCGGGACGTCCGAGGCCTCGGGCCCGGCCGCGGCCCCGTCTTCGGCGGCCTCGTCGGTTTCCTCGTCGGTTTCCTCCGCCGCACCGACGTCGGAGCCGTCCTCCCCCGCCCCGGCCTCCACGCCCGCGCCTGCGACCGAGACCACGGAGACGACGCCGGACCCGCAGCCCGCGCCGCCGCCCCCGCCGGTGACCGTGCCCGGCACGCCCTGCGACATCACCGAGGGCGCGTGCGTGCGGCTGTCGACCAACGAGTCGTGGCTGATCAGCGGCGGCAAGATCAGCTACGGGCCGGTGCCGACGACGTCCGGGATGGCCGGCTACGAGACGCCCGTCGGCTACCACTCGGTGCTGTGGAAGGTCGAGCTGGACTACAGCCGCGACTTCGGCATGGCCGAGATGCCGTACTCCACCTACTTCGTGAGCAACGGCATCGCGTTCCACGAGGGCAGCCTCACGGATCCGTCGCACGGCTGCATCCACCTGTCACGCGAAGCGGCGGCGAAGTACTTCCACACCCTCCGAGTGGGTGACCAGGTCCAGGTGACCGCGTAACGCGGTGTGTCGGATCACTCCTCGGTGGGTAATCCTGACACCGAGGAGTGATAGCGATGAGGAAGACGCTCGGCACGACGGCGTTAGCCGCGGCGGCCTTGACCCTCGGCCTCGCGACTCCCGCTCCCGCCTCCGCTTCGACCGGCACGCCGTGCTCCGTGCAGAACGGCGCGTGCGTGCGGTTGTCCACCAACGAGGCGTGGCTGATCTACAACGGGAACGCCAGCTACGGGCCGGTCCGGGTGTCCCACGGGATGCCCGGCTACGCGACGCCCGTCGGCACCTATCCCGTTCTGCGCAAGGTGAAGGACGACTGGAGCGTGCCCTACAACGGGCCGATGCCGAACGCGGTGTACTTCACCACGAACGGCATCGCGTTCCACCAGGGCGACACGAACACGCAGTCGCACGGCTGCGTGCGCCTGGGCCCGCAGGAGTCGTTGGTGTTCTACGACAACCTGTTCCCGGGGGAACAGGTCCAAGTAGTCGCTTAACTCGCGTTGCTGGAGTGCCCGGGGAACAAGTGGGCCTCGGGGTTGAGCAGCACGGCGATGTTGTTGACCGCGGTGGCGGCCTCGCCGAACCCGGTGGCGATCAGCTTCACCTTGCCGGGGTACTGGGCGACGTCGCCCGCCGCGTAGACGCGATCCCGGGCGGTGCGCATGGTGGTGTCCACCAGCACCGCCCGGTGGTCCAGCTCCAGGCCCCACGACTCGATCGGGCCCAGGTCCGCGGTGAAGCCCAGCGCCGCCACCACGGCCTGCGCCGGCAGCACCTTGCGGTCGCCGCCCTTGAGCCCCAGCTCCACCTCGGCCAGGTCCGGGTCGCCGCGCAGCTCGAGCACCTCGGCGTCGGTGATGATCTCCACGCCCAGCTCGCGGACCTGCCGCACGGTCGGCGGGTGCGCCCGGAACGTCGCTCGGCGGTGCACCAGCGTGACGCTGGCCGCGATCGGGTGCAGCGCGAGCGCCCAGTCGAACGCCGAGTCGCCGCCGCCCACGACCACCACGTCCTGGCCGGTGTGCACGTTGAGCTTGGGCACGAAGTGCACCATGCCCCGGTCCAGCCAGCCGTCGCCCGCGGGCAGCGGCCGCGGCTTGAACTCGCCGATGCCCGCCGTGATCAGCACCGCGCCGGCGCGCACCACGCCGCCGTCGGCCAGCCCGACCTCCAGCCGACCGTCCACATCGGACAAGGTGCGGGCCTGGCGGCCGAGCAGGTACGTCGGCTGCCACTGGTCCGCCTGCTGCACGAGCGCGGTCACCAGCTCGCGCCCGCGCACCGCCGGGAACCCGGCCACGTCGAAGATCATCTTTTCCGGGTACATCGCGGTGATCTGGCCGCCCGCCTCCGGCAGCGCGTCGACCAGCGCGACGGACAGGTCCCGGAACCCCGCGTAGTAGGCCGCGAACAGGCCCGTGGGGCCCGCACCGACGATCAGCAGGTCGACCTCAAGCTCCATCCTTCGACCATAGGTGTTCCAGGCCACTGTGCCCAGTAAGGAAAGGCGGTCCAAACTCGGTGGTATGGCTGAACAGGAGTACCGCGTCGAGCACGACACGATGGGCGAGGTCAGGGTGCCGGTCGACGCGCTGTGGCGTGCGCAGACCCAGCGCGCGGTGGAGAACTTCCCGATCTCCGGGCGCGGCCTGGAGCGCGCCCAGATCCGGGCGCTCGGCCTGCTCAAGGCCGCCGCGGCGCGGGTGAACGAGCGGCTGGGGGTACTGGAACCCGAAGTCGCCGCGGCCATCGCCTCGGCCGCCGACGCCGTCGCGGCGGGCGAGCACGACGAGCACTTCCCGGTCGACGTGTTCCAGACCGGCTCCGGCACGTCGTCGAACATGAACGCCAACGAGGTCATCGCCACCCTCGCCACCCGCGCGCTGGGCCGCGAGGTTCACCCGAACGACCACGTCAACGCCTCGCAGTCGTCCAACGACACGTTCCCGACCACGCTGCGGGTCGCGGCGACCGAGGCGGTGGCGCGCGACGTCATCCCGGCCCTGGAGCACCTGCTCTCGGTGCTGGAGGCCCGTGCCGCCGACTGGACGTCCCTGGTCAAGTCGGGCCGCACGCACCTGATGGACGCCGTGCCGATCACCCTGGGCCAGGAGGCGGGCGCGTGGGCCACCCAGGTCCGCTACGGCGTCGAGCGCCTCACCTCGTCACTGCCCCGCCTGGCGGAACTGCCGATCGGCGGCACGGCGGTGGGCAGCGGCCTGAACGCGCCCGCCGGCTTCGGCGCGGCCGTCTCCGCGGAGCTGGCCGCCGTCACCGGCCTGCCGCTGACCGAGGCCCGCGACCACTTCGAGGCGCAGGCCACGCAGGACGGCGTGGTGGAGATCTCCGGGCAGCTGCGGGCCACCGCCGTGGGGCTCTACAAGATCGCGAACGACCTGCGCTGGCTGGGCTCCGGCCCGCGCGCCGGGCTCGGCGAACTGGCGCTGCCCGACCTCCAGCCCGGCTCGTCGATCATGCCGGGCAAGGTGAACCCGGTGATCTCCGAGGCCACGATGATGGTGGTCGCGCAGGTCGTCGGCAACGACGCGGCGGTGGCGTTCGCCGGGTCGCAGGGCAACTTCCAGCTGAACGTGATGCTGCCCGTGATCGCCCGCAACGTCCTGGAATCGTCCCGCCTCCTGGCCGCCGTCGCCCGCCTGCTGGCCGACAAGGTCCTGACCGGCGCGGAACCGCAGATCGACCGGATGCGCGAGTACGCGGAGTCGTCGCCGTCCATCGTGACCCCCCTCAACCGCTACCTGGGCTACGAGGAAGCGGCCTCGATCGCCAAGCAGTCCCTCCGCGAGCGCAAGACGATCCGCGAGGTGGTCCTGGAGCGCGGCCACGTCCCCTCGAAGCTCTCCGAAGCCGACCTGGACCGCGCCCTCGACGTCCTGCGCATGGCCAACCCCCACTGACCGGCCGCGTCCCGCGTTCAGGACCCCTGGGCTCGCACGACCCGGGCGTTCGGCTCGACCAGGGGCGGGTGGTCGACGTCGGTCGCCCGCCCCCGCAGCCCGACCACGCACCCCGCCGCCACGGCGACCGCACCCGCCAACCCCACCGCGGTCAACGCCTGCGCCCCCAGCGCCACCGACGCCACCAGCCCGGCCACCGGCATCAGCCCGATCAGCACACCGGCCCGGTCCGCGCCCAACCGCGCCACCGCGAAGTACCAGAGCCCGAACGCCACCGCCGTCAGCACGACCCCCAGCACCACCAGCGCCACGCCCTCGCGCACCGTCGGGACCTGCCACCCGCCGAACACCGTCCCCAGCACCGCGCCGGCCCCGGCCGCGACCAGGCAGCACCACGTCGCCACCGCCAGCCCGCCCATCCGCCGCACGACACCCACCGCGAACAGCGTGAACGACGCCTCACCCGCCATCGTCAACAACGCCAGCAGCAACCCCGGCCCGTGCCACGACCCACCGCCCGACAGCACCACCACCCCGCCGACCACGACCACCGCGCCCACCACCGCCGCCGCGGCCGGCTTCCGCCCCGCCAGCAGCGGCGCCACCAGAGCCAGCACCAGCGGGCTCGCCCCCAGCACCGCCGCGACGAACCCCGGCTCGGCGTACCGCTGCGCGTACAGCACGCACGCGTTGAACCCGAGCATCCCGGTCGTGACCAGCCCGATCAGCGCCGGCCAGTCCCGCCGCCCCGGCACCGGCAGCCGCCCGCCCCGCAGCCAGATCCACCCGAGCAGCGCCACCCCACCCAGCGCGTACCGCATCGCCTGCCCCGTGAGCAGCGGATACGCCTGGAGCATGCCCGTCACCGGCACGGACGCGCCCACGATCACCGACGACAGCGCACCCGCCGCGATCGCGGTTCCACCTTTTCCCATGACCAGGACTCTCGCCGACCAGTGGTCCAGGCTTAAGCTCCACTTCAATGGCTGCCAACTGGACCACTTACCGCGAGCTCCTCCTCCCCGCCCCGAACGGCAGGCGCGCGGTGGAGTCCGAGCTGCGCCGCGCCGTGCGCGACGGGCGGCTCGCGCCGGGCACCCGCCTGCCGTCCAGCCGCGACCTGGCCGCGCAGCTCGGCGTCGCCCGCGGCACGGTCACCTCCGCCTACGCCCAGCTCATCGGCGAGGGCTACCTGACCGCGCGGCGCGGCTCCGGCACCACCGTGACGGCCACCGTCACGTGGCCGGACGCCGCCGCCGACACCGAGCCCGCGCCGAGGTTCCGCTACGACCTGAAGCCCGGCGTGCCCGCGCTGAGCGCGTTCCCCCGCGACGAGTGGTCGCAGGCGCAGAAGACGGCGTTGGCGGACCTGTCCACCGACGACCTCGGCTACCCCGACCCGGCCGGTTTCGGCCCCCTGCGCCGCGAGCTGGCGGACTACCTCGGCCGGGTGCGCGCGGTGGCGGCGCGACCGTCCGAAGTGGTCGTGACCAACGGCGCGGCGGAGGGGATCTCGTTGCTGGGCCGGGTCCTGCAAGCGGCCGGGCACCGCAGCGTCGCCGTCGAGGACCCCAGCCACTTCGGGGCCTCGGAGATGCTCGCGTCGCACGGGCTGGCGATCCGGCCGATCCCCGTCGACTCGGACGGGCTGCGCGTCGACGTGCTGTCCACAACGGACTGCCGCGCGGTGTTCGTCACGGCGGCGCACCAGTTCCCGTTGGGCGTCGTGCTGCATCCGGAACGGCGGCGCGCGCTGTTGGCGTGGGCGCGCGCGTGCGACGGGTTGGTGGTGGAGGACGACTACGACGCCGAGCACCGCTACGACCGGCCGGCCCTGGGCGCGATGCAGGCGCTCGACCCGACGCGGGTGGTGTACCAGGGCAGCGCGAGCAAGGTGCTCGCGCCCGCGTTGCGGCTGGGGTGGCTGGTGCTGCCGCCCGCGTTGCGCGACGTCGTGGTGGACCGCAAGCGGTTGGACGACCTGGGCACGGGGACGTTGCACCAGGCGGCGTTCGCCCGGCTGCTCGGCGCCGGCGGGTACGACCGGCACCTGCGGCGCACCCGCCAGCTGTACCGGGCGCGGCGGGACGCGCTGCTGGCGGCGCTGCGGGCCGTGCTGCCGGGGTGGGAGCCGATCGGGGTGGCGGCCGGGCTGCACGTGGTCGTGCGGCTGCCCGACGGGACGGACGACGTGGCGTTGCGGGAGCGGCTGGCGCGGCGCGGGGTGAACGCGCCGGCGTTGGCCGACTACGCGCGCACGCCGACGTTCCCGGGGCTGGTGCTCGGGTACGCGGCGTTGACGCCGGACCGGCTGCGGGAGGCCGTCGCGGAGCTGCGCGCGGCCGGCTGACCGGTTTTTGTCGGTGCTCGGGTGCACCATGGTCACCGTGCTGTTCGCCGAAGTCGTCGAGACGTCCGCCGCCGTGGCGGCGACGCGCTCCCGTTTGGCCAAGGTCGCCGCCCTGGCCGAGCTGGTGCGCCGGATGAGCACGCCCGCGGTGGTGTCGTTCCTCGTCGGCGTGCCCAGCCAGGGTCGGATCGGCGCGGGGTGGCGCACCGTGTTCGACCTGGACGTCCCGCCCGCGCCGGAGCCTTCGCTGACGGTGTCCGAGGTGGACGAGGCGCTGGGCGCGTTCGCGTCGATCGGCGGGAAGGGGTCCGCCGCTCGGCGGGTGGAGGCGCTGACCTCGCTGTTCGGCCGGGCCACGGCGGCCGAACAGGATTTCCTGCGCCGACTGCTGACGGGTGAGCTGCGTCAAGGCGCCCTCGAAGGGGTGATGCTGGACGCGATCGCGCGGGCCGGTGACGTGCCCGGCGAGGTGGTGCGGCGGGCGTTCATGCTGTCGGGTTCGCTGCCGGGGACGGCGGTGGCGGCGATGAGCGGTGAGGGTGCGTCGGCGGCGCTGGCCGCGTTCCGGCTGGAGGTGGGGCGGCCGGTGCGGCCGATGCTCGCGTCGCCGGCGGAGTCGCTGTCCTCGGCGTTGGCGGAGCTGGGGTCGTGCGTGGTGGAGCACAAGCTGGACGGCGCGCGGATCCAGGTGCACCGGTCGGGTGACGAGGTGCGGGTCTTCACGCGGACGTTGCGCGAGATCACCGGCACCGTGCCGGAGCTGGTGGAGCTGGTGCGGGCGCTGCCGTGCACGTCGGTGGTGCTCGACGGCGAGACGCTGGCGCTGAACGACGACGGCAAACCCCGGCCGTTCCAGGAGACGATGAGCCGGTTCGGGGCGCAGGACGTCCGGGAGCTGCTGCTGAGCCCGTTCTTCTTCGACTGCCTGCACGTGGACGGCGTGGATCTGCTGGACGAGCCGCTGGCCGTGCGGCTGGACGCGTTGCGCCGGGTGGCGGGGCCGCACGTCATCCCGGGGGTGGTGTCGCCGGCTTCGGAGGAGGTCGCGGCGCGGGTGCTGGACGAGGCGCTGGCCGGCGGGCACGAGGGCGTGATGGTGAAGTCGCTCGAGTCGGTCTACGCGGCTGGTCGGCGTGGGCGGGCGTGGCAGAAGGTGAAGCCGGTGCACACGCTCGACCTGGTGGTGCTCGGGGTCGAGTGGGGCAGCGGTCGGCGGCGGGGGCTGCTGTCGAACCTGCACCTGGGCGCGCGTGATCCCGACGGGGGTGCGCCGATCATGGTCGGCAAGACGTTCAAGGGGCTGACGGACGAGTTGCTGGCGTGGCAGACGCGTGAGTTGATGGCGATCGCGACGGAGAAGACCGACTGGGTGGTGATGGTGAGGCCGGAGCTGGTGATCGAGATCGAGCTGGACGGCGTCCAGGTCAGCCCCAGGTACCCGGGCGGCGTGGCCCTGCGCTTCGCCCGCGTCCTCCGCTACCGGCCGGACAAGGACGCCGGCGAAGCGGACACGATCGACGCCGTCCGCGCCCTGCTTCCCCAGACCAGACCCACCCCGCAGACCCGACCCACGCGACAGACCAGACCCACCCGACCAAACACGATCGAGTGATCATGGCCGGAAAATGTACGGAAACACTGTTACCGGCCCTCGGTTGAAACGAGGAGGAAACCAACCAACCCCGGCACGCGCCGCAACCCCCACCAACCCAACCCCCGACCCCCGACCACCCACTAACCCGACCCCCGGCCATCCACCCCCGACCCCTCGACCACCCACCCACCGGCCACCCGCCAACCCGACCAGCGACCAGCGACCAGCGACCAGCGACCAGCGACCAGCGACCAGCGACCACAGCACACCCCGCCAACCCAGCCACCGACCACTCCGCCACCCCACTCCGCCACCCCACCCAGCCGCCCCGCCCAGCCGCACAGACCCGGCCTAGCCCACCGCGCCGCCAGGCCCAACCCGCCACGTCACGCAGCCCACCCAGCACATCGAGCCCGACGTGGCCGCGCCTGCCGCGAGCCCGACGTGGCCGGGCCTGCCGCCGATGACTTGGGCCGCACACTGCGCACAGCCGGGACAGCCGCAGTGGGCGTACGCCGTTCGTGTGCCCACCGGCCGGCGGCGGGACGGCCGCAGGATTGCGGGTTGGAGGAAGCTACAACCGCAGACCCGTAACGATCCCCCCGATGGTGCGTACAACCAGGGCGAACTCCCCCCGACGCGAGTACCGTTAAGTTCTCGTGCGGTTCATCGAAGGGCATCGGCCCAGCTACGACCTGACCTATGACGACGTCTTCCTCGTGCCCGGCCGATCGGCCGTCGACTCGAGGTTCGGCGTCGACTTGTCGACCTCCGACGGAACGGGGGCGACGATCCCGATCGTGGTCGCGAACATGACCGCGGTGGCGGGACGCCGGATGGCGGAAACCGTGGCGCGACGCGGCGGGCTGGTGGTCCTCCCGCAGGACGTGGCGCCGGAAGCGGTCGCGGAGATCGTCCAGTGGGTCAAGGCACGGCACACCGTGTGGGACACCCCGCTGACGTTGCACCCCGGCGACTCGGTCGCCGACGCGGTCAACCTCCTCCACAAACGGGCGCACGGCGCGGTGGTCGTGATCGACGACGACGGCCGCCCCACGGGCGTCGTGGACGAGGCGGCGTGCGCGGGCGTCGACCGGTTCACCCGGTTGCACGACGTGGCCGACGACCGCATCGTCACCCTTCCGTTGGACACCCCTCCGCGTGAAGTCTTCGACCGGCTCCACGGCGGCACCCAGCGGGTCGCGCTCGGCGTCGACGCCGACGGACGCCTCCGCGGCGTGATGACCAGCCTGGGCGCCCTGCGCGCCGACGTCTACCAACCGGCCCTCGACCACGCGAACAAGCTCCGCGTCGCCGCCGCCATCGGCGTGAACGGCGACGTCACCGCCAAGGCCGAGCACCTCCTCCAAGCCGGCGTCGACACGCTCGTCGTCGACACCGCCCACGGCCACCAGGAGAAGATGCTCGCCGCCCTCAAGGCCGTCCGCGAGGCACGTCCCACCGTCCCGGTCGTCGCCGGCAACGTCGTCACCGCCGAAGGCGTCCGCGACCTGGTCGAAGCGGGCGCGGACATCGTCAAGGTCGGCGTCGGCCCGGGCGCGATGTGCACCACCCGCATGATGACCGGCGTCGGCCGCCCGCAGTTCTCCTCCGTCGCCGAGTGCGCCGCCGAAGCACGCAGGCTCGGCAAGCACGTCTGGGCCGACGGCGGCATCCGCCACCCGCGCGACGTCGCCCTCGCCCTCGCCGCCGGCGCGTCCAGCGCCATGATCGGCTCCTGGTTCGCCGGCACCTACGAGTCGCCCGGCGACCTCCAGCGCGACGAGCAGGGCCGCCTCTTCAAGGAGTCGTTCGGCATGGCGTCCAAGCGCGCCGTGTCCGCCCGCACCCGCACCGACAACGCGTTCGACCGCGCCAAGAAGGGCCTGTTCGAGGAGGGCATCTCCACCTCGCGCATGCGCCTGGACCCGAACAGCCCCGGCGTGGAGGACCTGCTCGACGCCATCACGGCGGGCGTCCGCAGCTCCTGCACCTACGCCGGCGCGCAGACCCTGGAGGAGTTCCACGCCAAGGCGACCGTCGGCGTGCAGAGCGCGGCCGGTTTCGCCGAAGGCCGCCCGCTCCCCTCGGGCTGGTGATCCCGCCACACCCGATCGACCGCCGTGGACGACCACCGCGGCGCACGGCTTCCCACCAGGGCCCCGCCGACGCCCGGCGCGGCCCTGGTGGGAAGCGGCTCGACTAGCAGGACCGGTGCCCCGACCCGATGATCGGGCGATGAGCACCGCACCGCGCCCCACCACCCGGCACACCGGCTCACGGGTGTGGCACGGCGTGCTGGCGGCCGTGATCGCCGCGTCCCTGATCACCCAACTGGTGTTGCTGTTCACCGGTGGGGCGGACGTCAACACCGGCGACACCACGGCCCACGTGACGCTGGGTGTCCGTCTCGTCCGCCTGTTCAGCTACTTCACCATCCAGAGCAACCTGTTCGTGCTCGTCGTCGCGATCACCCTGGTCTTGGACCCGGCCCGGGACGGCCGCGGCTGGCGGGTGGCCCGCCTCGACGCGCTCCTCGGCATCACGATCACCGGCGTCGTGTTCGCCCTCGTGATCGCGCCGCTGGTGGACGACCCCGTCGGCATCGCCTGGTGGGTGAACCTCGGCTTCCACCAGCTGTCGCCGGTGCTGGCGGTGCTCGGCTGGCTGCTGTTCGGCCCCCGACCACGCGTCGACCGCGCCACCGTCGCCCAGGCGCTGCTCGTCTGGCCCGTCCTGTGGATCGCCTACACGTTCGCCCACGGCGCGATCACCGACTGGTACCCGTACCCGTTCCTCGACGCCACCGAGCTCGGCTTCGCCGCCGCCCTGCGCAACGCCCTGCTCGTGCTGGTCGCCGCCGCGGTCCTGGCCTGGCTCGCGGCGCTCGTCGACCACAAGCTGAAGGCCGCCCCGGTCACGGCGACCGGGGCGGCCTCGGCGTCGGACCGTCAGGAGGCGTAGTCCTCCAGCATCTCGGTGACCAGCGCGGCGATCGGCGAGCGCTCCGACCTCGTCAACGTGACGTGCGCGAACAGCGGGTGGCCCTTCAGCTTCTCGATGACCGCCGCCACGCCGTCGTGCCGCCCGACGCGCAGGTTGTCACGCTGCGCCACGTCGTGCGTGAGCACCACCCGCGAGTTGGCCCCCAACCGCGACAGCACGGTCAGCAGCACGTTGCGCTCCAACGACTGCGCCTCGTCCACGATCACGAACGAGTCGTGCAGGGACCGGCCGCGGATGTGGGTCAGCGGCATGACCTCCAGCATGCCGCGGTCCATGATCTCCTCGACGACGTCCTGGCTGACCAGCGCGCCGAGGGTGTCGAACACCGCCTGCGCCCACGGCTGCATCTTCTCGCTCTCGGAACCGGGCAGGTAGCCCAGTTCCTGGCCGCCCACCGCGTACAGCGGGCGGAAGACCACGACCTTGCGGTGCTGGCGGCGTTCCATGACCGCCTCCAGGCCCGCGCACAGCGCGAGCGCCGACTTGCCGGTGCCGGCCCGTCCGCCCAGCGAGACGATGCCGACCTCGGTGTCGAGCAGCAGGTCCAGCGCCACGCGCTGCTCGGCCGACCGACCGTGCAGCCCGAACGCCTCGCGGTCGCCGCGCACCAGCCGCAGCTGCTTGTCCGGCGTGACCCGGCCCAACGCGCTCGACGTGCCCGCCAGCAGCCGCAACCCGCTGTGGCACGGCAGCTCGGCCACGTGCGCGAGGTCGAACAGCGCCGGGTCGATCACGGTGTCGCGGTAGAGCGCGTCCACCACGGCCTGGTCGACGTCCACGTCGGACATCCCGGAGTAGCCGGACAACGTGACGTCGTGCGCCCGGTACTCCTCGGCGGCCAGGCCGACCGCGCCCGCCTTGACCCGCAGCGGCATGTCCTTGGTGACCAGCGTGACGGCGTTGCCCTCGGCCGCGAGGTTGAGCGCGCAGGCCAGTATGCGGGCGTCGTTGGAGTCCGTGCGGAAACCCGCGGGCAGCACCTCCGGGTCGGAGTGGTTGAGCTCGACGCGCAACGTGCCGCCGTCCTCGCCGATCGGGACCGGGTGGTCCAGCCGGCCGTGGCGCAGTCGCAGGTCGTCGAGCAGGCGCAACGCCTCCCTGGCGAACCAACCCAGCTCCGGGTGGTGCCGCTTGCCCTCCAGCTCGCTGATCACCACGAGCGGCAGCACGACCTCGTGCTCGGCGAACCGCGTGGTGGCCAGGGGGTCGGAGAGCAGCACGGACGTGTCCACCACGTACGTGTTGGTCGTCGGCGCGCCACGGCGCCGGGAAGTGCTGCGCGATGAGCCTGAGGAACGGCTCGCGGGTCGTCGTGCGTTCACGGCAACTCCCTCACGAACGCGGCACCCGCGTCCGCTCCTCGCTGGGCCAGGCACCACCCCGATCGACCGGACCGCCTCCGCTAGCTGGAGGCGCGCCGGTCACGAGGGCCGGGTGCCGGCCCCCTCGCGCTCATCACCGCCGGCGGAACCGGCGATACGACGACAGCCACGATCAGGGCCTCCCTGCGCGGTCCGCAGTGGACGCGTCCCGCCAACCGGAAGTTACCTCCGCAGGTCCCTCTTATGCAGGCAGCCACACAGGTGATTCGTCAATTCGTCACCCCGCCGCAAACTGGCGAAAGACGGCCGCGGAGGGTGCGCGCGGAGGACCCGGGGCCGTCACATCGGCGCAATCCGACGTCGTCCACGCAGCTCAGGGCACGTGCGGCCGGACGTGGCGCGGTCCGTCACCCAGGGTCGCGGGACAACCAGGGCACCCCGGCCGAGACCTCTGCCGCCAACGTCGCCGGCACCAGTGGTTCGTCAAGAAGTCTCAGGTAGCGGTCGCTCAAGGTATCCGTCCGGGCGCGGAGGTCGAGCCACGCGCGGACCAGGCGCACACCCTCGACGTACGTCGTCGTGTACGCCCGCCACAGAGGGTCACCGAGGAACCGCAGCATGTGGCGGGCACGGCGTTCGGGAACCAGCAGCCACCGGCACAGGAAGTCCACCACGTCATCCGGATGGGCACGCCGGTCGTGCAGCATCAGGGCGGCGTCCTGACGCACGGTGAGCAGCCCGGAGAGGGCGTTCTCCACCCGTTCGGCCAGCTCGCCGTCCATCCGGAGGCCGAGGTCGGCCATGATCTCCTCGGCCCAGCGGCCCCAGCCGGCGCCGACCACGGCGTGCAGGCCGAGCTCGGCCATGCCCTCGGCCATCAGGCACTGCGGCGTGTTGATCAGGAACAACGCCTGCTCGGCGTGCCCGCGCTTGCCGACCAGGCCCACCTCCTTGCGGCAGTGCTCGGTGTGGTGGCCGGGGTAGGACTCGTGGGCGACCAGGTGCGGCAGGTTCGACATCCGGTGGCCGAGGTCGGCGTTGATCGCCACGCGCGAGCGGAAGCCGCCCAGGTAGTAGTTGAAGCCGCTCCACGGCTTGTCGGTGACGACCTCGTACTCCACCACCTCGTTCGCGGGCAGCTCGAACCGTTGCCGCACGCGGTCGCGCAGCGCGCTGGACAGCGCGTGCACCGTGTCCTTGAGCCGACGCGGCGGCACCTCGTCGAGCGCGCGGTGGTCGGCGAGCCGTTCGGCCAGCGAGCCGGAGCCGGGCAGCAGGTCGTCCAGCGCGGCGTGCGCGCGGCGGTAGGTGTCCGGGTGACCTGGGCGGATGTCGACCTGGAAGTACGCGCGCACCTCCTCCACGAAGCCGACACGCACCCCGGCGAGCTTGCGCGCGATGGTCTCGGCGGCCACCAGGTGGGCGTCCAGGAAGCGCTTGCGCTCGGGCTCCAGGTCGGCGCCGGGCAGCTCGCGGCGCAGCAGCGCGGCCCGCTCGGTCAACGCCACGGGGTGCGGCCTCGGCTCCACGTCGACGGCCCGGCGCAGCGCGCGGTCGCCGGTGAACGAGTCGACCAGCCCCGGCGACAGCCGGTCCAGCCTCAGCCCGAGCAGCAGGTACTCACGCACGATCCGGTCGCCGTCCACGGACTGAAGACCATACGAGATGACCGCCCGGTTTACCACAGCCGAACCGCGCGGACGAATTCAGACCCGAAAAGACACCACAATGGGGGACGCCCACGTTCGGCGGATCACACAATCGTGTTGTCGAGATCCACACGGGGCGTCCGGTTCGGTACTTTGCCGGAAAGACAACCACATCCGGCTCCCGAACAGCGCTGGATCGGCCGGGGAAACCCGTCAAGAGGAGTGTGAAGTGCTGAAGAAGGCAAGTACGCTCACTGCGGTCGTGGCCGGACTGATGATGGTGGGCGCTCCGGCGTTCGCCGTGGCCGGTGAACCCCATGAGGACGGGCGCGCACCAAGTTTCAGCGACGGCCACTACACCGCCATCGGCGACTTCCACAACCAGCAGTACACCGAGGACGAGTCCGGCAGCCTCACCTACGCCGACCAGTTCGGCCTGCTGAACCTCGCCAACGACTCCGACGTCGCGAGCCAGCTGAACGTCTGCGAGGTCGAGGTCAACGCGATTCTCGGCATCCCGGTCCTGTCGAACAACGACGAGAGCCTCTGCGCCGCGACGGACAACGACGACAACGACTCGGACGCGGCCGGCGACAACAGCTCCGAGGACTGATCCACCTGCCACCTGTCACCTGCGGCCGGGAGCTCGGGCGCACCGGCGACGGGAGTGGCATGCGCACCGGTGACGGCGCATCGGACGCGCAGCAGGACCGTGGAATGGACACCTGGAATTCGGGACACCATGTCCGGATTCTCGTGCTCGACAGCTAAACCAAGAAGAACGAGTTCACACGATGGTGTTGAACCGGGTGCAATCCACAACGCCGACCGATAAATTATCGGAGCGAGGGCGAACCGCCTGAGCCGCAGACTCCCCGAATGCTCGGAACTCGCGAGCAAGGTTATGGGCGTCACATCAATTCCCCACTAGAGGAGTGTGTTTCCATGTTCAAGAAGGCAGGTGCCGTCGCCGCCGCCGCGGCCGGTCTGATGCTGCTGGGCTCCCCCGCGTTCGCGACGCCGCACCACGGTGGCTACGACGACGGCGAGTACACCGCCATCGGCGAGTACCACAACCAGCAGTACTTCGACGAGGAGTCGGACGAGACCACCGTTGCCGACCAGTTCGGCCTCATCAACTTCGGCAACGACTCCGACCTGCTGAGCCAGGTCAACATCTGCGAGGTCGAGGTCAACGTCCTGGCGATCCCGATCCTCTCGAACAACGACGAGAGCGTCTGCATCGCGACGGACAACGACGACAACGACTCGGACGCGGCCGGCGACAACAGCTCGGAGGACTGATCCCACGCTGTAGTTCTCGAGGGCGGCACTTCCCAGTCGGGGGGTGCCGCCCTCTGGCGTTCCCCGGCGATGGGCGGCCAGGCGTCACCCGGCCCGGCGTCAGGAGCCGAAGCGGCGGTGCCGGACGGCGTAGTCGCGCAGGGCGCGCAGGAAGTCGGTGCGGCGGAACTCGGGCCAGTAGGCCTCGGTGAACCAGAACTCCGAGTGCGCGGACTGCCACAGCATGAAGCCCGACAGCCGCTGCTCGCCCGAGGTGCGGATGAGCAGGTCGGGGTCGGGCTGACCGGACGTGTAGAGGTGTTCGGCGATGTGGTCGACGTCCAGGACCTCGGCGAGCTCCTCGATCGTGCCGCCGGACTCGGCGTGCTTCTGCAGCAGCTTGCGGACCGCGTCGGCGATCTCCTGCCGGCCGCCGTAGCCAACCGCGACGTTGACCTCCAGGCCGGTGCGGCCCTTGGTGCGCAGTGCCGCCGCGGACAGCCGGGCGGCGGTCTCGGTCGGCAGCAGGTCCAGCGCGCCGACGTGCCGGATGCGCCACGGGTTACCGGGCTCGGCGAGCTCGTCGACGATGTCGGCGATGATGCCGAGCAGCGGGTCCAGTTCCTCGGCCGGCCGGTTGAGGTTGTCGGTGGACAGCATCCACAGCGTGACGACCTCGACCTCGGCCTCGCGGCACCAGCTCAGCAGTTCGAGGATCTTGCGCGCGCCGGCCCGGTGGCCGTGCGCGACGTCGTCGAAGCCCGCCTCCCGGGCCCACCGGCGGTTGCCGTCGAGCACCACGCCGACGTGGCGTGGTCGTTGCTTGCCGTCGAGCCATCGGTTGAGGCGGAACTCGTAACCCTTGAGCAGGACGCTCTTGACCTGTTCGCGAAGACCCACGCTGGAAGAGCGTACGCCGGGTGGGCGCGGTCACGCCGTCGTGTGCTGACCGGGTCACCTACGCTCCCGTAACCTCAGGGCGTGACCACGTCGACTCATAGCCCGCAGGCCGCGCTGCGGCCCCGCCTGCGGGGGTGGCTGCACCTCTGGTCGTTCGTGGTGTCCGTGGCGACGGGCGCGACGCTGATCGCCCTGGCCGCGGCCACCGTGTCGGCGAAGGCGGCGCTGGCGACGTCGGTGTACGGGCTGACCGTGCTCGGCCTGTTCGGCGTGAGCGCCCTGTACCACCGGGTGAACTGGGTCAGCGTGCGGGCGCGGACGTGGATGAAGCGCCTCGACCACTCGATGATCTTCGTCTTCATCGCCGGCACCTACACCCCGTTCGCGCTGCTGGCCATGCCGCCGGACACGGGCAACGTCGTGCTGCTCGTGGTCTGGCTCGGCGCGCTGGGCGGCGTGACGCTGAAACTGGCCTGGCCGCACGCCCCGAGGTGGCTCGGGGTGCCGATCTACATCGCCCTGGGCTGGGTGGCGGTCTTCGTCCTGCCCGACCTGCTGCACCACGTCGGCGTGGCGGCCTTGGTCCTGCTGCTGGTGGGCGGCCTGCTCTACACCGTGGGCGCCGTCTTCTACGCCTCCCGCTGGCCGAATCCCTGGCCGGAAGTCTTCGGCTACCACGAGTTCTTCCACGCGGCCACCGTGCTGGCGGCGCTGTGCCACTACATCGCCATCTGGTTCGCGATCTACTCCTGACCAGCGGTTTTGTGGTCGGTTGACCCCCGGTTTCCATGATCAGGCCGTTTCCAGGCCGTCAACGCGCTTCTTGGGCTTGAAGAGGCGGTTGGCGGCCTTTCGGCTCTTGTCGTGACTGGTCGGCATCAGGTGCGTGTAGGTCCGGAGCGTGAAGCCCGGATCGTGGTGGCCGAGGTGGGCGGACAGGGCCTTGATGGAGACGCCGTTCTCCAGCTGACTGGACGCGTAGAGGTGCCGGAGTCCGTGCATCCCGTCTTCCTGCTGCCGGTACTCCAGGCCCGCCGTGGTGAAGGCCGGACGCCAGATGCCCATGTTGAACACCTGACGCCTGACCGCGCCGCCGTCCATCGTGAGCACCAGGCGCACGGTCACCGGATCGCCTCCAGGACGGTCCCACGGCAGAGTGACGGCGACCGGCGGGTGAGCCGCCATGTGGTCATCCAGCGCGTCCAGGACGCCGTCACCGAGCGGCACCGTCCGCGACTTCTTGCTCTTGGGCAGGGCGTAGACGAGCTGGTTGCCGACGATGCGGACCTGGCGGACGACGTGCAGCTCACGGGCGTCACGGTCGATCTCGTCCACGCCCAGGCCGAAGATCTCGCCTTGACGCATGCCGGTACCCGCAGCGAGCACCAAGGCGATCTTGTACTCGACCGGCAAGGCGAGCTGGACGGCCCGCATCCGAGCCTCCGGCCAGGGCTTGATGCGCCGTTCCGGCGGTGACGGCCGCTGCACGCTCCGCGCCTTGCATGGATTGCCCGTGATGATCTTCTCCTCCACCGCCGCGTTCAGGATCGAGGAGAGTCGGTCGAACAGAAGTTGCTGGTAGCGGAGGCTCAAGCCCGCCTCACCCATCGATCCCAGCCACTCCCGGACACGCGGGATGCTGATCGACTTCATGGCCATCCCGCCGAAGAACGGCACCAGGCGCTTGTTCACCTGGTTGTGCAGGTTCTCCTGCGTCGCCGCGTCCTGGGACTGGCCGCCGAACCAGGTCTCCACGTACTTGGAGAACTTGATTTCCCCGGCTTTGGGGTCGACGTACTTGCCCTCCCGCTTGTCCGATTCCACCTCCAACAGGAAGTCGTCGGCCCGCTTCTTCTGCCGGTCCGGGAAGCTCTTGCTCTTCTCGTTGCCCTGCGGGTCGAGGTAGCGCACTTTGTAGCGCAGGCCCTTGCCGTACGAGGAGGTCTTGACCCTCGTGACCTTCTCCGTCACGGGGTCGCGCTCCTCCTTCCACCAACGATCTTGGATGTGGCCCACGGCAGACTCCTCCTGTCGGTTGAACTGCTGAAACAGCTAGGCGGCGAGGTCTTCAACCCACCGGCGGACTTGAGCGGGCACGTAGCGGAGGTGCTTGCCGACCTTCCGCACCGGCGGCCCGTAGCGACGCCATTTCCACTGGTAGAGCGTCTTGACCGGCACCCCGAGGAACGCCGAGACCTCTTCCACTCCCCACAGCGGTTCGATCTCCCCCACGACTCCCCCTTGATCAAGCTGCGATTGCTGAAACTTTCGGCGGAGGTGCCAGCGCGGCTTGTGCCTGCTGGTACTCGGCCTGCCAGGCGAGCCGCTGAGCGATCATGTGCATCAGCAGTTCTGTCCGGGATGGGGCGTGTGGGTCACCGGGCCGGACTGGTCCCCATTGGAGTCGGGCGCGTTCGTCCTCCGGCTTGGCGATGCCCGCAGCCTTGAGCGCTTCACGGACGAAGCTGGCGCGGTCCGCCTTGTGCTCGGCGAGGGTCTTGCCCGACCAGCGACGCGAGACCAGGACGCGACGACCGGGCAGGCCGAGGGTGTCCCGGCGGTGTGCCTTGCCCTTGCAGTGGCCAGGCGTGGTCTTGGACGTGACGCCCTTGGGTTGGACGCCGTAGAGCAGCCAGACCGCGCAGCGCTCCGAGCACGGTGTGACGGCCAGTTCTGCGGCCAAGCGGTCGGCGTGGTCTGCCAGGCGGGGTGAGGCGTCCTGCTCGACCACTTCGGTGATCGACTTGGTGAGGTACTTGGTCAGGTAGCCGACGTGCCGCCCCGACTCCTCGGTGCCGCCGAGGATGCCTTTCGAGTGAACTTGGCGGCCGAACTCGGCAACGTGTGCCGGAGCGTGCAGGTCGGCCACGGCGTCGGTCCAGGTGGTCAACGGCTGTTCGGTGTCCGGGTCCACGAAGCCCTTGGCGCGCATGTCCCAGACCGGCAGGCGATCGCCGCTGTACTTCAGGTGGTCGTGGTCGGGCCACCAGACCTGGAGGTAGGTGGCGGCGGTGACCTGACGGATGACCTTGTGCGGGATGGAGCCGCGCACGGCGAAGTGGGCGTGCGGGGTGATGCGGCGTTGTGGCTCAACCGTGCCGAAGTACTGGGCGTCGAAGCCGACGACCCGGCGGAGGTTCTGCCACCACCGGTCGACCAGGGAGGCGAAGTGCACCGCGTCTCGAGCCGCCCGCCGGTAGTCGTAGGTGTCCGGGTCGACCGGGGCACCGTCCGGACCGACCTTGCCGTAACTGTCGAGCGTGAGCGTGACGAACGTCGACGGCCGGTACTTGCCCGCGAACTCCCGCCCCACGGTGCGCTTGGTGACCTTGCGTCGAGGCAGGTCGGGCGCGTCCTGCCTGCGACGAGTCGACCTGACTGGTGCCGCTCGACCGGGCCGTTCGACGTTGGGGAGGTTCCCGCGGACTCCCTCCCGCTTGAGGTCGGCGTCCGCCTCCCGGATGCCCTCGCGTAGATCCTCGATCTGGTCTTCAGCACCCTCAGCGACGGCACGGCGGTACTCGGCGGTCAGATCCGAGCGGTAGGTGACCAGCTCGACCTGATCAGGGGTGGGTGCGTGGCGTTCTGCGATCGGTTCGTGGTCGAGGTGCCAGCCCTCACGGCACTGGGCCATGCGGGAGCGGCGGTTGCGCTCGGCGCAGGCCGGACACTTGGACGCCTGGGTCGAGTTACAGCGGATACCGACGATCCGCACCTCACCGGTGTCCAGGTCCACGACTTCCCGCAGCACGGGCCGAGTGCAGACGCCGTGCTGCTCGGCCGCCGCCTTAACGACGTCGAGGGACAGCGGCAGCCGGGCGCGATCAGCCGAGGTCATGCCCGCCAAGTCGAGCGGCACCGCAGGGACAACAGGAGTGGTCATGCCGCAGCACCTCCGGTCGCGTCGCCATCGGGTCGGGTCGGGAACACGTGCACGGTCGCGTCGGCCAGGTAGACGCCCAGCTCGACCAGGTCCGCATCGGTCACGTGGAAGGCCCGCACGCGCTCCGGTTCACCGCGTCCATCGGTCTTCACCCAAGCCACGCCGGGTGTCTGCTCGCTGATCTCGTGAGCCGCAGCACCACGCGCACGAGCACCGTCACCGAGGACCATGTCCACCTGCGCCGACTCGTCCAGGCGCAGCGCCACGCGCGTACCGAACAGGTGACGGAACCCCACGACCTCCTTGCGCGGGTCCTGTACCAAGCCCAGGACGCAGAAGCCCGGAGCGCGTCCCTGGGAGGTGATCGTCTGGATGGCGCGGATCGCCCGCTCTCGCAGGCCCTTGTCCGGTTGATAGGCGATCAGGTCCGCCAGCTCGTCGACCACCAGCACGGTGAACGGCTCACCGTTCGAGCGAGCCCAGAGCCGGCGGACACCCCGGTACCGCGCCGCACGCTCCTTGACTTCCGCTGCCAACTGCTCCAGCAGCTCGACCGCCTCACGGCCGTTGTCGAACACCAATCGAGCGAACGCCTCCGGACACTGCCCCAGCTCCATACCGCCCTTGGGATCGATGCCCACCAGGCGCACGAGACCGGCCCTCACTGCCGGGGCAAGGTGCCAGATGATCGACCACAACACCGACCCCTTGCCCGCGCCCTGCACCCCGACACCGAGAACTTGGTTGCCCTGCAGGCGAATCCGCCACGGCTTACCGGTCTCCGTGCGACCGACCACAACCCGCTTGAGGTCGACCGCGTCCACATCGGCGGCCAGGGATGGCACCGGCAACGACCGGACCAACGGGTCGGAGTGGATGAAGTCGAGTTCGATCACCTTCGGCCGCAGCACTCGCACCCGACACGCTTGCGCCCCGAACGAGTGCGCCAAGGCGTCACGACGCAGCTCCCACGCCTCAGGTGCCTGCGCCGGGATCATCCGCACCCGGACGCGGTCCCTCCAACCTTCGGACCGCACCCGCCGCAGCTTGGGCCGGTACTCACGTCCCCGGTTGTCCTTGGCCAGCTCCGCCAGGCGCATCGTGGTCCGCCAACGCCGGACGTACACCGTCGCCCGCCGGTACTCGGTGACCAGCCGGAACCACACGTGCCGCAGGAACGAACGCCGATCCAGACCGGCCCAGACCGTGAGCCCTGCCGTCAGGCTTAGCAAGGCCAGGACCAGCGGCGACAGCCCGAACCGCAGCCAGCACCAAGCCGCCGTCAACGGCACCAGCGTGACCACCGGGTACCTGACCACAACGAGCACCAGGCGCACGACGCCGACCAGGAGCAGCCACACCACGGCTACCAACAGCGCCAGCCACTTCACCTTGCCCAGCATCAACGCCCACCACGGCACCCGAGGCCGAGCGCCCTCGAACGGAGCCGGATCAACCCACCGCGCCATCAGGCCACACCCCTTGCCGGGGCGAAGATGAGCGCGAGCCACCCCAGACAGGCACAGCAGGCGAGCTGGCCGGGCGCGAACACACCGAACCGCTTGCACCGCTGGCACTTCGAACCGTTGGACAGCTTCCACCCTGACGAGGCGACGGCCCGACTTGACGCACGTCCCCCGCGACGAGATACCCTCTGCATGACTGGAATCCCTTGTGTGTCAACAAAAGTGCATGGCGAAGCCAGTCAGGTGAGTCGCAGGGAGACAGCCGGAGCCCGCCAAGACTTGGACTGTCTCCCCGCGACCACACCGACCAGCCGCGATCTGTTCAGTTGTCACGCACCCGCAGGCACGGTCACTCCTCGCTGACGTCGATCTCGAACAGGTCCTCGAACGCCATCGGCGCAAGGGCCTTCAACGCACCGGCGATGAACCCCGGTCCCGGCATCAACTCACCGGTCCGCACTCGCTTCACCGTCGACCGGTTGAGCCCCATTGCCTTGGCCAACGCGTACTCCGACCGGAAACCCGCCAACGCCATAGCCCGCCCGAACGAGTTCGCCCGGAGGAAGACCGTGTACTTCGGCTTGGCACCGGTGGCAGCGGTCATCGCGGTCGACTCCCCGGCCCGGACTCCCCGAAGAAGGTGGCGTCCGACAACACCGTGCCGCTCCCCGGCATCAACAGGTGGTTCGGTGACGGATCGAGCACCCCGGCGAGGAAGTACGCGGCCCTGCCCAGCTCGGTCAGGAAGGTCGCCAACCTCTCCCGCCCGTCCTCGTCCTCCGGCAGTCCCAACACGACCTCACCGGGGTCCATCACCAGTCGCAGTCCGTACCAGTCCGTACCCGGCTTGGTGACCACCTCCGGCCTGGCGTTCGGACCGGGCGTCAACAGACCTTCGATCTCCACGACGTCCTCTCTCAGGCCGCAACCGGCGGAGCGCCCGCCGACGAGTCCGACTTGCCGCTGCCCCGACGCCCCTTCGCCGCTGCCTCCTGCGGCGACACCATCTCCTCAGCCCAGATCGTGTAGTTCACCCAGCCGTCGCGGACGTACGGCGACACCTTCAACCCCGTGAACACCGCCGGACGGAACGTCGTACCGGGCAGCACCTCCGGCGGGACCGGCTGGTACTCCGACACGATCTTGACCACGGCCCCGGTGTTCTTGCCCCGCGCCGAAGGGTCCGTGCCCTGCACCGTCCACACCGGCAGGCCCGACACCTTGTCCACCGCCGGACGTGGCGCCTTGCCGTCGTTGAACTCCTGCGCCCGCTCCACCTTCAGCACGAAGAACCCTTGCGGGAACAGCTCGTCGAAGGTGATCGGAAACCTGTGACCAGCAGGAATAGCCATCGTTAGACCTTTCTCGATCTCTGTTGGGCTCCTTGGCCGGAGCCGATCAGCTCACCTAGTCCTCTAGACAAGCTCACCGTACCTAGTCGTCTAGAGGAGTTCAACCACTCCGCCCTTCTCTTCGCTTATGCAACCGAACTACTTGGCCGGGACGTCGTACTCCAGCACGAACGACGTGGCCACCTTGACCGTGTCGCAGACCTCCACCGCACGACCCTTGGTGTCGAACGCCGTGCGGACCAACGTCAACACCGGCGACCCCGACCCGATCTCCAACGCCTTGCGCTCATCCGGCGAAGGCATCCGCGCCGACACCTCCTCGGTGAACCGCGCCAGCTCGTGCCCCGCCTCCTCGATCCGCGCGTAGATGCCACCAGGCCCGGTGTTGACCTCCGCGATGGCCGTCCCCTTGGCGATCGACTCGGGGATGTACGACGTAGCCACCTCCACCGGCCGCCCATCAGCCAGGTACCGCCGCGACCTCACGATCACCCGTTCCCGCGGCTTCAACCCCAACCGCTCCGCCACCTCAGCCGACGCGGCCTCATTGGTGACCCGGATCTGGTCGACCCCCGGCACGTGCCCAGCCGCCTCAGCCTCCGCCAGGAAGGCCGACTTCCCGTCCTGCCGATGCCGCCGCGCGAACCGATCCGACGCCAACCGACGCACCGGCGGAGCCGACCGCACGAACACGCCCTTGCCGTGCTGCGCCACCACCAAGCCCTCGGTTCGCAGCTCCTTGATGGCCTCACGAACCGTCATCCGAGCCACGCCGTAGTGGTCGATCATCGCGGCCTCCGACGGCAACTGCTCACCAGGGGCCAGGCGACCGCGCTCGATGTGCTGGCGCAGGATGTCAGCGATCTGCCGATACGGCGGACGATCCACCGTTCTGTCTATAGTCCCTAGATCGAGCATGGTCTCCTACTCCTACAGACGACTAGACGTGTACATGGTCCCACAGGGGCCACGGGAACGAAAGCGGACCAATGACAGACACGCCGCGCCATTCGGTGAGCGTCGCTGGCATCGTCGTGAACAACGTAGGCAAAGTCCTTGTCATTCAGCGTAGAGACAATGGTCGCTGGGAACCGCCTGGTGGAGTTCTGGAACTAACCGAGACATTCGAGGAAGGCGTTAAGCGGGAAGTCCTCGAGGAGACAGGTATCTCGGTTCAAGTTGAGCGCCTGACGGGTGTCTACAAGAACATGCCGCGCGGGATCGTCGCATTGGTGTATCGCTGCACTCCTTTGGATGGCACCAGTCGTACAACGGACGAGGCAACTGAAGTCCGCTGGATGACCGTAAATGAAGTTTGCGCCGCCATGCCTCCCGCATATGCCACACGTGTAACGGATGCGTTCGAGAATGCGATTCACACCAGAGCACACGATGGAGTGAATCTACTCGACTGAAGCACACGCGAGGAGCCAATGACCGACGACAGAACCCTACTCGCAGGCTTCTCCGTGTCCGGATTCCGCAGTCTATACGGCGATACAGCGCTCACGATATCGCCGTTGACTAAGGTCTCGCTACTCGCCGGTCAGAACAACTCAGGAAAGTCGAACATCCTGAGTTTTGTCGCGCGCTACCTCAATAGCAGAGAACGTACAATCACAGCACCAGACGGACTCGACGTCCCACAAACGAGAAACGAGGAAGACCGTGGCTTTAGGTACTCGATTGCGATTACCGAGAACAGTCCAATCATCGAGGCGGTACTGACGAAGGCTCGACGACAAGGCGGCGGATCCGTACAGCAATTCAAAGATTTTCTGGCCGCGCCCGCATTCCATGCCACCCATGATGACTTGATCTGGCTTACGATGAACATGCCTTCGGCGGGCGACGCAAGCACGACCTTCGACATCAAACAGTTAAGCGATCTCCAATCCCAGTTGGGCAAAGGGTTCCTTAGCGGATTGTCTAGCGCATTGATGCAGACTTCAGGTGGGGCTACCTACGATGACGCTAAACGTTTGATCAGCTTGATAGACATCCGCAACTCACTACCGCCAGTGCAAATGATTGGAACTTTCCGCCAGGTTGACAATTCCACTACAGAAACGCTGTCTTACGACGGCGCAGGACTTATATCGTCCCTGCAACGACTTCAGAATCCGCGCGCACAAAACCGGGATGACCGCGAGCGGTTCAACGCCGTAAACAGGTTCGTGCGAACAGTATTCGAAGACTATGAGGCCACGCTTGAAGTACCTTACGACCTTTCAACTATCAACATTGCACGAAGCGATTCAACTCTGCCATTGGAGCATTATGGCACAGGAATCCAGCAGGTTATCATCATCGCAACGGCGGCTACCGTACTCGAGAACCACCTAATATGCATCGAAGAGCCCGAGGTCAATCTACACCCGATCCTACAGAGGAAGCTTCTTCACTATCTCCAGGAGAACACTAGCAATCAATACTTGATTGCCACACACTCCGCCCAGATGCTCGACTACGAAAATTCCTCGGTTTTCTCGGTGCGTCGGATCCCATCAGGAACGGAGGTAACTACAGCGCAGACAGCCTCACATGTCTCCAATATATGCGTAGACCTCGGCTACCGACCATCTGATCTACTTCAGACGAATGCGGTCGTCTGGGTCGAAGGACCGTCAGATAGGATCTACGTCCGCCACTGGATCGACAGCGAGAGCAACAAGAAGCTCATCGAAGGCATCCATTACTCGATCATGTTTTACGGTGGCCGCCTTCTCAGCTCGCTCTCTACCGACGACCCGGATCAAGCTGGCGATGTCACCGATTTCATTTCACTTCGACGGCTAAACCGCAACGTTGCCATCCTTATTGACTCGGATAAGAAGTCGCCCGACGCACCTCTGAATGCGACGAAAAGCCGGGTAGTCGATGCGCTATCCGATGACACGATCTCGTCGTTTGCCTGGGTTACAGATGGTTATACCATTGAAAACTACGTCCCAGATAAGCTCTTGAGGTCGATATGCTCTGACATCTATCCCGGTCACGATATAACCGGGTCGACTGACCGATGGTCGAACCCCTTGATATTTCGGGATGATGCCAAGAAGAAGGCCGACAAGGTTCGCATAGCCAGAGATGTCTGCGCCAACTGGGATAAGGAGCACTGGCCCATTGGGTTGCAGGCGGAGGTCCACCGTCTGGTCACTATGTTGATGGCCGCCAACCACATCACCGATGTTGATCCGACTCTCGTGACAAGCAACCCTCCTCTATAGGAGGGCCCAGATCATCCAGCACCCGTCGGTCGACCTGGCGCTGGCGCGGCTGGACCGGTCGGTCTCGGGCACGTACGCGCCGCTGGGC
>NZ_JBEOVG010000068.1:0-49195 GCF_040295345.1 Actinosynnema sp. NPDC002837 | reverse complement strand
TTTTTTTTGTGTTTGCTGTTGTTGGGTTGTGGTGTGGGGGGGGGGGGGGGGGGCGGCCCCCCCCCCCCCCCCCCACCACCGTGTCGGCGGCTGCCCTCTCACGCCACCTCCAGGCGGGTCGGCGGGTGGTCGAGCGCCTCCCGCCACGACCGCTCCACCGAGATCGGCGACGTCGCGGCGGTCAGCCGGGTCGGGTCGAGCGCCAGGGTGGGGTCCCCTCCGCGCAGCACTTGGAGCCCGATGCGGCGAGCACGCACGAACGGGTCGTCGGTCAGGGCCAGTTCGTCGAGCAGCAGGTCCTCGGTGGCCGCGGTCACGACGGCCGCGTCGCGCACGAGGCGCGGCACGGCGAGCGATGCGGTGTCGAGCAGGTCGTGCAGGACGGGCGGCGCCACCGGCGCCGGACTCAGGAAGCCGACGCACAGCGCGGTCGGCGACGGCGCGTCCCACGAGGTGCCCACAAGTCCCAGCGAGACGACGGCCCGTCCGGGCAGACCGCGGTCAGCGGCCAGGTCGAGGAGCACGGGCCGTGGACCGCCGACCAGCGCGCGTGCGGCCGACCACACCGCCCACGTGCGGTGCGGGTCGGCGCTGAGACCGCCGACCCGCCAGAGGAGCGCGGCGCCCCGGGCCTCGTCCACCCGCAGCGGCGGCCTCCGCGCCGACCGCTTGGACCGCGTCGACCGGGCGGGCCGGCGCGGGGTGCGTGCGGGGAGGTCGCGGAAGTGCTGCTCGGCGAGAGCCAGGGCGTGCCTGGAGTCGACCCTCCCGGACACGACCACCACCGTGCTGTCCGGGCGGACGTGGTCGTGGAGGAAGGAGCGCACCCGCGCGGGATCGGCTGTCGCGAGTGCGCCGGGGTCACCCAGCGGGTCGACGCCGAGCACCGCCCGCGCCCCCGGCAGCCAGGGGAACCCGAAGTCGGGGTGCCGGCGCAGCGCGGCCGTCTCCTCGGCGATCAGGGACGCGTGCGCGCGCACCGAAGCCTCGTCTACCACTGGAGCGCGCAGCCTGTCCGCATGCGCCTCTAACGCCTCCGGCAGGTCCTCCGGCAGCGCGAACGCCTGGACCACGACGTGGTCCTCCCGCGTGGCGCCCTGGACGGTGTCGCCGCGGCAGAGCAGGTGCTCGACCAGATGCACCAGCCCTTGCAGGTCGGGCGGATCGTCCCGGTAGCCCGTGGCGTGGACGGTGGTGACGCAGGCGATGGCCTCGTCGGCGTCCGGCGCGACGACGACGGTGATCCCGTTGGGCAGCGTCGCGGCGGTCGTCACGCGGAAGACCTGTTCGCCTCGTCCGCCGTCCGGACCTCGGCGAGCGTGGTCAGCCGCCGGATCGGCGAGAGGAGCAGCAACAGGATCGCCAGGGTCATCCCCGCGGCCGCCAGCACCAGGACCCCGCGGACCGGGAGCCGGGTCGCCAGCCACGCTGCGGCCGCCGCGCCCACGGGCAGCGCGCCCCTGGACACCACCCGGATGGACCCGCCGACCCGGCCGAGCAGGTCCTGCGGGGTCAACGTCTGTATGAACGACGCGACCGACACGTTGAACGCGACCCCGCCGACCGCCGGCACGAAGGCGCCGATGACGAAGAACGCCAGGCCCCAGCCGGGGGTGGTGAGCGGCACCAGGAGGATCGCCGGCATGGTGACAAGGGGGAACGCCCAGATCAGCCGCGCGTCTCCGAGCTTGCGGCTCAGCGGCCCGATGAGCAGGGCGCCGATCGTGCCGCCCACGCTCCCCGCGGCGAGCAGCAGTCCCGTCGACGCGGTGGACAGGCCCACCTCGCGCACCAGGAACACGATGATCAGCGCCTGGTAGCCGGCGAACGAGAGGTTGAACACCCCGGAGGAGCGCGCGATCGCCCGAATGATCGGCTGCCGCCACACGAACCTCAGGCCCTCTGCGATCTCCTTGCCCAGGTGGCGCTCGGGCTTGTGCGGGGGCTCGGCCTCCTGCTTGCGGACGCGGGTCAGCAGCACCCCGGACACCAGGTAGCTCACCGCGTCGACCAGCAGCGTGAGCGGTGCGGTCAGCACCTGTACGAGGACACCGCCGACGCCGGGGCCCGCGATGTAGGCCACCGACGCGTTCAGCTGGAGCCGACCGTTGGCCGCCACGAGCTGATCGCGTTCGACGATGTGGGGCAGGTAGGCCGGGTAGGCGACGTCGAACACCACCGTGAGCACGCTGGTGCCCAGGGCGACGAGGTACAGCTGCCACAGCGTCAACGTTCCTGTCGCAGCGGCAACCGGCACCGACAGCAGCAGCACGGCGCGCCCGAGGTCGGCGCCGACCAGCACGGGACGACGAAGCCTGCGATCCACCCACGCGCCCGCCGGGAGGCCGATCACCAACCACGCCAGGTAGCCCGCTGCGGTCAGCAACCCGACTTCGAACACCGACGACTGCAGTGTCGCGATCGCCACCAGCGGCAGGGCGATGACGGTGAGCTGGTTACCCAACTGGCTGATCGCGTCACCCGCCCACAGCAACCGGAAGTCCCGGTTTTCCTTTACCACCCGGAGCCTGCGGGAAGACTCGTGATCCTTCTGCGGCATTCGCCACCCGTTCGTCGATGTCATTCGGGAAGAGGACATCGCGCTGCGCGCCCCCCGCCCCACAGTAGCGGTATCGGCGCGTTCGACCGCAAACTGAGGAGTTCCGAATGTGCGCCGTTCGGGTGACCGCGAACGAAGGGGTCGGGAGTCGCGCCGACCGGGGTCCGGATCTGGAAGTCGGCGTGTCCTGCCGGCGGGACAGGGTTGACCTGCGCATTCTGGTTTAATTCCAGGTCGAGGTGAATGGATTTCTGCGCTCACCCCTTGTTGACCGATGGTCGGGGTGGCGCAGAAATTCTTGAGGCATTGACAGTTAGATAGGCCGCGTATAACGTCGTTGACGTCCGACGGGTTCGGACCTTTCAATCGATTTCAGATGGCCATTCAACTGACGGGGGAACGTTGACTTCTGATCTTGACGTGGACTCGGCAGGAGATGGCGCGGAAATGCTCGTGGACACGCCCGTGCTGAAGTCCACCGCGAAAGCCGTGCTGCGCGACGGCGGCCTGCTGATCGTCGACGGGGCGTTTGAGTACCGCTGCCCCATCGCGCACCCGGCAGTGGAGGCCGTGGAGGCGCTCAACAACCGCGAATTCCGCCGCCTCGCGATGGTCGAGGCGCTGGCGACGCTGCGCGGCGGCGACCTCGGATCGGGTGTCGAGGCGGTGACCGCGCTCGTGAAGTCGGGACTCGTCGTGGAGCACCCGGCGGGGAACCGCCGGTTCCACAACGCCGAGTACATCGGCTACCGGCTGATCGACGCGTTCCGCCAATGGGCTCCCCGGCTGTGGAACGACAACCCGCTCATACGCGCACTGCGTGCCGGCGGACGCCGCGACCTCGGGATGGGCCTGATGCTGGAAACGTTCTTCGTGGTGCGCGCCGCGCACTGGACCGCTCCCTCGGTGCTCGCCCACGACCTGACCGCGGATCAGCGCCGGGCGCTCCGTGAGTTCTTCGACGAGGAAGCCGACCACTCGGCCCTGATGGCCCGGGATTTCGCTCACCTCGACATCGACCCGGCTCAGCTCGGCACAGCCCAGTCGACCCCCGAAAGCATTCTTTTCAACAACTACTTCTTCGCCATGGGACACCACTCGCCCGCCCACTTCGCAGCGTCCCTCATCATCCCGGAAGTGCCCGAAGCGGTCGCCGACCCGGATTCCCGGAAAATCGACCCGGAGGGTAGGCCCCGAGATGTGCTGGACCTGCTGGAGTTCCGCAACGACATCCCGGCGGCCGCACTGGCCGGCTTCCGCGCGCACGGTGCGATCGACGAGGGCGCCGAACACGCGATGATGCCCGTGCGGGTGCTCGCCGAGGAGCACGTGATCAGCGTCGAGCGCACCCGCGTCCTGGCGTCGGTCGTGGCGCAGGGGGTCGTCGCCTACGACCAGTTCCTGCACGGGATCCACCGGCGCTACGACGCCTGGGACGGTCGCCTCGTGCTCGGCCCGGTGCTGGGTGAGTTCTGACCGGTCCCACCGCTTGGCCCCGTGGGTCGTCCGGCTTGACCACGCCGATGGCCCCCTGCTGCTCGGACCGCGTCTTCGACTGCTGCGGCTGACAGGGCGGATCGATCCTGCCGGACTCCGGGACCGGGGCTGCGCCGATTTCGTCATCGACATGGATGCGCTGCCCGCAGCGCGGCCGAAGGGGGTGTGTGCGACCGTGGTGCTGCTCGACAACACCGGACGAGGCGCGGCCGCCGACCTCGTCGCGCCGTTGACCGCCCGCGGGTGGTCCGCCACCGTGGTCGATGCGCCGTCCGCAGTGGCCGACGCCGTGGACGCGGGAACGCCGGTGGTCGTGGTGGCGGACCGGGAGGACATGGCCGAGCCGGACTGGCTGTCCGCCTTGGTCGAGCGGCATCCGGTCCTGTGGTCCGGTGAGAGCGTCGACGGCACGCACGTCGGACCCGTGCTGGCCTCCCGCGACGACGTCCGCCGCTACTTCGAGGCGACGACGACGTGGTGGTCCGACCGCGCGCTGCGCGACCTCGGGTTCACCTCGCGCCCGTTGCCGCTGCTGACCGGCCCGGCCCGGGCGGACGCGGTGGCCGCCGCCACCGACTCCCTGCTGCGGGACCGGGTGCCCGACCGCGTGGTCCTGCTCGACGGGGGCCGCATCGCCCAGCTGTGGACAGCGGTTCGCCGCGGACCCCTCGCCGCGGAAGGGCTGCGCGCGGAGCAGTCCTGGGCCAAGGGGTTGATCAAAGACCTGCGGGTGTTCGCCGGGGGGTCACCGGAACGCCCCGTGAGGCTCTCCACGTGCCGCACGCCGGCGGGTGGCGTGGTCCCGGAACTGGAGTCGGCCAGCGGCAAGGGCGCCACCGATGAGGAGGCCGTGACCAGAGCGGTCGGCGAGGCGATCGAGCGGTTCGCCGCGTGGAACGCCAACCAACTGCCCAAGGCGTGCGCCGACGGCACGCGCAGGCTCCGGCTGGAGGACTTCCACCCCTACGGAACGGCCTACGACGAGTACCTGGCGGCCGGCCGGCCGCCGGTGGACCACGTGCGCGGGCTGTCCCTCGTGGACGGCGAGCCGGTCGACGTGCCGTTGGCGCTGGTGGCCTTCCCCTACATCCCCGGACCGGGCGACCGGCCTCGTCCCACCTGGGGCACGACCACCGGGCTCGCCGTCCACCCCGTGCGGGAGGAAGCGGTGGCCCGCGCCCTCCGCGAGGTGCTCGAACGGGCCTCCCTGTACCCGAACTTCCTGTGGCAGCGCCCGGCGATCCGGTTGCCCGACCCGGATCCGGCCACCCGGCTGCTCGTCTACCCGGACACATTGGTACCGGTGGTGCACGCCTTCGTCGTGGACCACGGTGCCGCACGGGCCGCACGCGGCTCGGGCAGCGGGCTCACCTGGACGCAGGCGATCGCCGCGGCGGTCGAGGAGGCCGAGCAGATCATGTCGCAGGTGCGGCGCGACCCGCCCGACCACATGGGCGCGGCGTTCCGCGACTGGGCCGACCCGGCCGTCGTGGAGCGCGTGTGGGCCTACGTCGACGCGCACCCCGAGGAGCGGCCGCCCGACGTCGAGCACCGCAGCGCGGCCGAGCAGGTGCGAGCCGTCGCCGTGCGATCGGCCGAGGTCGTGGTGGTCGACCTGCCGTGCGCGGTGCGGGGGTGGACCGCGGTGCGGGTCCTGGTGCCGGGTGCCACCGCGCACCGATTCGCCTCACCCAGCGCCGCCGGCGACCGGTTGACGGGCGCGCCGTGGCACGCCGGCCTGCCCGGCGGCTGACCAGACGTCCCGCGGTTGCGCGGGCAACCAGCAGACGACCGATGAGGAGGTGAGATGCATGGCCGAGAACCAGGAGAAGGACGTCCAGCCCGAGGTGGTGGAGACGCCCGAGCCGTTCAAGGTGGAGGCGGTGAAGGTGGACACGGACACCGTCCTGCTGCAGCCCACCTCGTACTGACCGTCATCGCCGTGGTGGGTGTTCGGCACCCACCGCGGCGATGCACGTCCCGACCCTGACCTGATCGGAGCCACGATGCCGGGGGATGCCGTGTTGGACACGTTCGAGCTGGTAGAGAAGGAAATCCTGGCGCTGCACGAGCCGGGCGACCCGGCGCACCTCGCCGGTGCGGCGGCCGAGGCGTTGCGCGTGCACCGCGACCGCCTGCAGCGGCTCGACCCGGCCCGGCTGCTGGTGTGGGCGCTGGACGCGCCCCTGCCGCCCCAACCGTGGGCGAACCCGTTCGGCGATCCGGCGCTTACCGTCGTGCACAACGAGCACTTCCGGATCGATCTGCTGTACTGGAACCACAACTCGACCCCCACCCACAAGCACGTCTCCTGCGGGGCGTTCGCCGCGCTGCACGGTCCGCGGCTCCACCAGGTGTTCGACTTCACCGAACGCCGGGAGATCGCCCCGTTCGTGTCCACCGGACGAATGACGTTGCGCGAGCGGCACCTGATGGCGCAGGGGGACGTCCACGAGATCCACCCCGACCTCGTCCACGACCTGTTCTGGCTCACCCGGCCCAGCGTCACGATCAGCGTCCGGTGCAACGATCACCCGGGGGAGGTCGAGCAGCCGTGGGAGTTCTGGGAACCCGGCCTGACCTTCCTGGGCATGCACCAGCAACCGAACGCGGACGTGCGCCGCAGGACCGCCGCGATGACGACGTTGCGGCGGGCGGGCGAGCGCGCCTTCGGCTCCGCGTTGACCGACCTGGTCCGCGATGGCGATCCCAGCCTCGTCTACCACGTCGTCATGGACACCCTGGCGTCCGGGCCACCGCGGCGGTGGCTGCCGACGATCCTCGAAGCCCTCGCGGCCCGCGCCGACGGCTTCGGGAGCGTGCTGGGCGACGCGATCCCGCACCTGCTGCGCAAGATCCGCCTCTACCCGGTCTACACCGGTGACGTGAACGCGCAACTCGTGGTCTCCCTGCTGTGGGGCGGGGCGTCGACGGAGGACATCGCCGCGTTCGTGGCGGACAACGTGCCGGGGGCGGACGTCGACGCGGTGTTCGCCGATGCGGCCCGGCGGATCGCCGACACCGGCGCCGAGGCGCCCGAACTGGACGGGTGGGCGGGGCGATGACGACGTTGTTCGAGTTCGACGAGTGGTCCCGGTTCACGGAGACCCACTGGGAGCGGCGCCCGGCGGTGCTCCGCACACCCCTCACAGCGGCCATGTCCGCCCCCGACCACTTCGCTGCGCTGGTGTCGGCCGCGGACGCCTGGCGGGCGGGCAGGCTGGTCCGTCCCCGCGACGTCCGCATGCTCATGGGCGACGGTGAGGTGAAGAGCAACTCCATGGCTCCGCTGCTACCGCGCGCACAGGACGGCGACATCACCTCTTACATCCGGCGGGTCGACGAGCACGCCCACGGCGACTGGCACATCGTCGTGAACAGCCTCCAGCAGTTCTCGTGGCCGTTGTTCAGCGCGGCTAAGGAGATCCTGGACGGCATCTACCGCGCCGCGGGTTCCGTGCCCGCCGGCTTGACGGACTGCCACCTGATCGCGGGGTCGTACGGCGAAGCGCCGACGCGGATCCACAAGGACACCGCGACGGTCATGACCTTCGTGCTGTCGGGCAGGAAGCGCTTCTACACCTGGCCCTACGAAACGCTGGTCCGGTACGCGCGCACCCCCGACCCCCTGCACCACCAGGTGAACCTGGACATCGACTTCCGCGACGTCGTCGACCAGGCCACCGTGCTGGAGGGCGAGGCGGGCGACGTCCTGTACTGGCCGTCGGACCACTGGCACTGCGGTGAGTCCGACGGCACGCCGCACCTGTCGGTGCACCTGGCGACCTACACCGACAACAACCTGGTGCGCACCTTGGACTCGCTCGTGTCCACCGCCCTGGCCGAGCGGAAGGCCGACCACTGGCTCGACGGCTTCCCCTACCCACCGCGGGTCGGGGCCGCTCCCGACACCGTCACGAACAAGGCGATGGCCGAGATGCTGGTGGAGATCGCCGACGAAATCCCCGCCCGGTTCCAGGCCAAGCGCCTGCGTCGCGCCAGCGCCGTCAACTTCGAGTTCGTCCCACCGCCGCGCGGCTCGGCCTTCTCCGGCGACCACGCCCGGGTGGACGCCCGGTTCCCGGTGCTGTTCGAACCCACCGCCGACCACGGGGACGCGCTGCTGATCGCGGTGAACGGGCACGTGTCGAAGATTCCCCGCCTGCCGTGGCTGGAGGACCTGCTGTCGGCGCTCAACGGTGCCGGGTCGTCCGGGCTGGACTACCGCGAGCACCTCGGCCGCACCCTGCCGGCCACCGAAGTCGCCGGTGCGGTGTCCGCAGCGACCCAGGTGCTGCGGTTCATCGACTCGGCGGGTGGGCTGGTCCGCCCGTGACCGAGGTGCTCTCGCTGTCCACCGGGGTGTTCGTCACCTGGACCGGTCACCACGCCCGGTTGGGGGCCGTGGCCCAGCCGCTGCACCTGTGGGACCTCTCACCGGAGCTGGCCCTGTGCGTGCTGCGGTTCACCCGGCCGACCGCCGTGGAGTCCGCCCTGGAAGCCGTCCCGGCGTCCGCGCGCCCAGCGGTCCGGGACTTCCTCGCGGAGCTGCGCCGGCACGGCCTCCTGGTGACGGGGGCGACGCCCGCCGCTGTGCCGAGGACGGCCGAGTTCGAGCTGACCAGGCACGTCGAGGTGTACCGGGACATCGACTCGGTGCACCCCGGCTTCAGCGCGCTCTACGCGGACGTGGCCGAGTACACGTTCACGTCCCCTCCCTTGGCCTACGCCCTCGTCAGCGCGGTGGAGCACGTGGTCCGCAACGGCGTCGACGGCGCGATCGTGGAGTGCGGGGTGTGGCGCGGCGGCAGCATGATGCTGGCCGCGAAGGTGTTGCCCGAACCCAGGGACCTGTGGCTGTATGACACTTTTGAAGCCCGCTGGGAACCGCGCGGGCCGAGCGACGGCTACGTGTTCGCCCCTGGGAGGCGGATCGACGACGGCACGGAGCGCGACCCGGTCGGCGCCGAGGCGAAGGCGATCACGGAGGAGGAAGTGCTGGAGAACCTCGTCGGCACGGGCTACCCGAGGGAACGCATCATCACGGTGAAAGGGCTGGTGCAGGACACCATCCCGAACCAGGTGCCCGAGCGCATCGCGGTGCTGCGACTGGACACCGATTTCTACGAGTCGACCCGGCACGAGCTCGTCCACCTGTACCCGAGGCTCGCGTCCGCCGGAGTTCTGATCATCGACGATTACGGCAAGCACGCCGGAGCCACCAAAGCCGTTGACGAGTACTTCGACCAGTTGCCCAACCCTCCCCTGCTGGTGCGGGTCGACGTGCAGGGAAGGGTCGCGGTGAAGCCGTAAGAGGGCATCTGAGCTACTTCTGGCCGAGTATCTCCGCCTTGTCTGGTTCGTTTCGCCAGGTTGGGTGGATTCGCCGGTCAGGACGCGGCTCATCATGTCAGTGCCTGTATCCGAGCTTGGTCGGGCGGAGAGGCTTTGGTGCGCAGACAGCGGAACTCCTGGTGGATCGGGACGGTGTCCATGCGCCGTTCCACCAGGAGTTCCGCTGTTATCGCGCCCGATCCCGGCGGGCGGTTCGACCGCGGTACCCGTGCTGCCGCTTGGCCGCCTCCCACCAGCCACTCGACGGACGAGGTGGTATGCCACCGACGTCACCGACGCCCAGTGGGCCGAGCTGGACCCGCTGCTGCCCGATCCGACCTGCCCGGCCGGTCGGGGCGGGCGGTGGGAGAAGCACTGCCGGCGGGTGATCGTGGACGCGATTCTGTACGTGGTCGACAACGGCATCAAGTGGTGGGCGCTGCCGGCGGACTTCCCGCCGTGGCCGACGGTCCACAAGCGTTTCGCCGCGTGGGAAAGGGTCGGTGCGTCGCAGCGGCTGCTCGACGGGTTGCGTGATCGCGTTCGGCTGGCGGAGGGTCGGGTGGCGGCGCCGTCGGCGGCGGTGATGGACTCGCAGTCGGTGCGCGCCGCGGAGACCGTCGGACGGGCGACACGGGGTTGGGACGGCGGCAACAAGGTCGCGGGCCGCAAGCGCCACATCGTCGTGGACACCACGGGACTGTCGTTGGCCGTCCTGGTGACCCCGGCCTCGACGCAGGACCGGGTCGCCGCCTGGTAGTGGAAATCGTGCAACGCCCGCAGGTGCCGTACTTCACCGTGCCGCACAAGGTGAATGGTGGAGCGGACGTTGGCGTGGATCACAGGGCACCGCCGCTGCGTCCGCGACTACGAAAGACTACGCCACCATCACGAGGCCATGGTCCGCTGATCCACGATCCGCATCACCAGCCGCCGACTCACCCGATCCAGGTAGCTCGGAAACAGCTACTCACACGTCAGGGGGCAGCCGGGTCACCGGCGGGGCAGGAAGCTCCCGCCTCGGCGGCACGAGTCGCTCGTGATCACCGGCGAGGACACCAGATCGGGCAACTACTGCTGGTAGTCGAGCCATCGCATGCTGTACCCCCTGATCGCTCTCAACGGAGATGCCGTGCGTCGGCTGGCTCCCGTCTCGGGTAGAGGCGAGAGCCGGCCGGCGGTGGATTGGGTCAGCCGACCTGCGCGCAGCCCTGACCCCTGAGCCCGTCCTCGCCGTCGGGTTGCACGGCCTCGCAGAAGAACGTGCGCCGGGGCCCCATGACCAGCACCTCGTAGCCGGGCTCGACCTCGGGCTGACAGCCGACGGCACGGATGCCGCCGTCGCCACCGGTCGTGATCCTCTGACACTCGTATCCGCTCTGGGAGGTGGACGCCTCGACCCCGGTGGGGCTCGACGCGGACGCGACGGTGGCCGGCAGGGCCGACAGCGTGACCACCGCCGCGACGACACCGACCCGGCGTGCCGCTCGTGAGAAGAACCGGGACTCCGACAAGTGAACCACTCCTCGTGAAGGTTCGGACGATGACGCGGGGCGAGGCCCACGCCGCGGATCGACGATCCGCCGCCCCACACCACCACCCCTCACCTCCGCCGGCATCCGCGATCACACCTCCGGCCACACCCTCACCCCACCCGGCGACAAGGACGCCCCAACGGTGGCGGGAGGTTCGGTCCGCAAGCCCGGTTCAGACTCCGACAGGACCTCGCGCAGCCGCACGACGAAGCGGTCCGGGGCGTCCACGAAACCGAAGTGCCCGCCGGGGAACCTGGTCGGCTCGACGCCGAGACCCGAGGCGAGCGCGAGCGACGTCCGCTCGCACAGCTCGCCGCCCGAGTCCTCGCCGATGCCAACCACGACCCGGGTCGACGCCGTGCGCAACGCGTCGAGGTCGGGTACCCACCACACGGTCGGCCGCAGCATGTGCTCGTACTGGAAGCGCTCTTCGGCGACTCTTGGTGTCCAGCCATCCGGCCAGGTCACCGACCAGCGGGCTAACCGACGTGGCCGAACCCTTGGCGCTGCGAGCCGTCTGCGCCCTGTACGGCGGGCCCCTGCCGCAGGACGAGCGGCGGCTGCGTGAAGCCTCGCGCACGCTCGCCCTGGGGCTGGACTCCGGGCTGGCCCCCGAGCGCCGCGCCCCTCGCCGGACGCGCGGGAGACGCTCAACGCGATGATCGACCAATGGCGTGCCGCGGCCCGTCCCGGTGGCGTACCGGCCGCCGTGCAGCCGACGAGCAGGTGCTGCGCAAATCAGAGCAAATGAGCACTACCCGCTTTGAGGACAGGCTCTAGCGCCGACCTCGCGGCGGTCACCGTCGGCCCGGTGCCCGGGGTTCAGTCGCCGACGTGGCGGCGGTGGCCCAGCGGCCACCGCCGGCCGACACCGGTCGTGGTCGTCACGGTTTCCCTTCTGAGAGCTTGGTCAGCTCGGCACCCGGCGACTCCGCGGGCTCGAGCACCGGCGCCGGCTCGCCGGCTTTCCACCACCGGACACCGGCCCCCGCGATCAGCAGCGCGAGCACACCGGCGGCGGTCGGGATCAGGAAGCCGGACGTGCCTCCGTAGTGGGTGACGAGCAGTCCGCCGACCGCCGCGCCGCCGGCCATGCCGACCACCACGCCGGCGTCCGCGAGAGCCATGCCCTCGTTCATCCGCTCCTCCGGCGTCAACTCCTGCAGCAGCCCCATGCTCGTGATCATCGTCGGCGCCAACGCCGCACCAACGATGAACGTCCACACCCCGAACAGCAGCAGGTTGCCACCGATGACCAGGGGGACGGGCAGCAGGCAGACGCAGAGGATGGCCGAGAGCGCGAGGGTGCGTCGGCGCGTGTCGCCCTTGAGCTTGCGCGTGCCGAAGTACAAACCGGACAGGGTCGAGCCGAGACCGATGAGGGCCAGGAACACGCCGGAGAACGACCGGGAACCCTGCAGGGCGACATACGCGACCGTGGTGACCTCCATGGCACCCGCGGACAACCCGAGGACGGGGAACAGGGAGACCGCGGCGCTGATCCCGGGCACGCGCAGCCGGCGGCGCGGCTCGCCTTCGTCGGACTTCAGCGGTGCGGGCTCCGTCTTGCGCTGGGCGGCGAAGAGCAGGGTGCCCACCAAGAGCAACGCGTTGGCCGCGGTCAGCCCGGCGGCGGGACCGATCGCACCGCACAGCAGTGCGGCCACGGCCGGACCGGAGATGAAGACGATCTCGTCGACGGTCCGCTCGAAGGAGTTGGCCGCGTGCAGCATGTCCGGCTGCCCCTGGTAGATGCGCACCCAGCGGGCACGGGCCATGGTACCCACGAACGGGACGCCGGCGGAGAGGAAGTACGTGACGTGGAGCGTCCAGACCGGTGCGCCGTACACGGCGCACAGGACCGTGCCGGTGCACGCGACCACCGAGATCACGGTGGCCGGGACGGCGACCCGGGCTTGCCCGTACCGGTCGACCAGCCGCCCGACGATCGGCGCGCAGATGGCGACGCCGACGAGACCTACCGCCGACACGCCCCCGGCCACGGCGTAGGAGCCGCGGGTATCAGCCACGAGGAGCACGACGCTGATACCGAACATTCCCATGGGCAGACGGGCGAGGATTCCGGTGAGCGTGAAGGCCACACTGCCTTCCGCGGAGAACAGCCGTCGGTATTGGCCGAGCATTGAACGAGACTCCCCGTCGTCGAGATGAGTGGTTGCTGGACGTTCATCCAGTGGCTGGTCGTTGGAGCACTGTCGAGGCAATTTCGGTGCTGACAAGGGCCGACGCGGCTCGGCGGTCCACCTTGCCGTTGGTGTTGCGAGGAAGCTCTGCGACGACCAGGACCCGCCGGGGCACCATGTACGGCGGCAGATCGCGGGCCAGTTCGGCGCGAACGTCGGTTGGATCGCGGTCCGGTGCCACGCAGACCGCGTAGAGCCCGAGCGCGTCGGCCGTGTCGTGGCACACCACGGCGACGGCGTCCGCCACGCCCGCGAGGGCCCGCAGCGCCGCCTCGACCTCGCCCAGCTCCACCCGGTACCCGTTGATCTTGACCTGCTGGTCGGTCCGCCCGAGGAAGTTCAGCGTGCCGTCGCGCAGGGTCACCCGGTCCCCGGTTCGGTACCAGCGGTCCGGCGCGACCACCGGGTCCCCCGCCTCGGCCTCGGGGTGGAACCGGCCGGTGTTGGCCATCGGGTCCAGGTAGCCGGAGAAGCGCTGCGGCCCCCGGACGCACAGCTCGCCCTCCGCGGCCGGGCGGCCGGATCCGTCGAGGATCGCGTGGTCGAGCCCCCGGTAGGGCAGACCGATGGGCACGACGCCGTGAGGTGAGGACGGCCAGTCGGCGGGATCCGGGGGCACGACGAAGTCGCTGCAGCTGATCGTGAGTTCCGTCGGCCCGTACAGGTTGGTCAGCGTGCTCGCGGGGGCGGCCGCCTTCCAGGCCCGGGCCTGCTGCCAGGTGAGCTGCTCGCCGCAGAACAGGCTGTGCCGCAGCGACGGCATGCTGTCCGGCGTCAGCCGTCCGCCTGCCTGCGCCCGGCTGATCGCCGACGGCACCGAGAACCAGTGGGTGAGGGCGTTGTCGACGACGAACCGCACTGGCCGCAGCAGGTCGTTGCGGCTCGCCACGACCACGGTGGCGCCCGCGGACCAGACCGCGAACAGGTCGAACACCGACAGGTCGAAGGTGAGGTCGAAGGTCTGCGAGCAGCGGGAGCCGGGAACGAGGCCGTACCTGCCCCGCACCGCTTCCAGGAAGGCGGAGACGTGGCGATGCCGGATCGGCACCCCCTTGGGCGTGCCGGTCGAACCCGAGGTGAACAGCAGGTATGCCTCCGACTCGGGCGCGTCGGCCAGCGGCGGCACCGGCGGCAGCTCCGCCGGGTCCGGTGCCGGGTCTGGCGTCAGCGTGCGGACCCCGTCGAGACTCGGGACCGTCGACCGGGGGTCGGCCAGGACGAGGCCGGCGCCCGACGCCGCCACCATGTGCCGGGTCCTCGCCTCCGGGAAGGCCGGGTTGAGCGGGACGACGGATCTGCCCAGCCGCTGGATGGCCAGGTAGCCCACGTAGGCGGGCACGCTGCGCTCGGCCAGCAGACCGATCCGCGCGGGTACGGTGTCCGACTCGCGCACGATGCGCGCCGCGAGGGACTCCGCCATGTCCGCGAGCTGCCGGTAGTCGAGGCGTACGCCGCCGACCTCGAGGGCCGGCCGCGTGCCGTGGCGCGCGACGGAGGCGGCGAACCAGTCGTAAAGCATCATGACTCCGTCCAGGACAACGTGCCGGCCGACGAGGTGGCGGTGCCCATCCCGAGCCGCAGCAGGTCCGTCCCCCGCCGGCAGAGCCGCATGGCACCGTCCAGCCAGCCGAGGTCCCCGGTGGCCTCCACCGGGCCGTGCCCGTCGACGCGAAGGCGCAGCCCTCCGTCGCCGGGGGCCGGTCGGGCGAGCAGCAGTGCGAAGGCCGCCTCCGAGGCGGGTGCCTTGGCGTGCACCGCCGGCGCGTCCAGCTCCAACCGCGTGACCCGGGCGTTGGGTGCGGACTCGGCGCCCACCAGCAGCACGTCCCGGATCCCCTCCAGCCCCAACAAGGTGTCGGCGACGGAGAAGGCACGCGGGAGGAGGTCCGGTCCGAGGGCCGAGACGCAGGCCATGGGCCCGAAGAAGCCGTGAACACGGCAGAGGTGCCCGAGCGCCGCGGTCGGCGCCGACTGGAAGAACAGCAAGGGACCGACGCGCCGGTCGGCGGCCAACCGGCGCGACGCGCCGTCCAAGGTCTCGGTGTCACCGTGGCCGCCGACAAGGACGAGCGCCGTCGCCTCGCCACCCGCGGCCCCGCCGGGCGCGCGGTCGAGGCAGTCGCCGGCGACGGCGACGACGAGCGGGCCGAACCGGGAGTGGCCGAAGCCGGGGATGGAGGGCAGCGATGCGGGCGCCGCGCCGGGAAGCCCGCCGGCCTGTTCTCCCCACGGTGCCCGGCAGCTCAGGCCCTTCACGGTGAAGACGGGATCGGCGGTCACGCGGCGCTCCTCGCCCGGACGAACTCGAGGAGCGAGTACTCGAGCCGGGCCGGTCCGGGAACGGTCACCGTGTCGAGGACCTCCGTGCGCAGCCCGGCCTCGTCGGCGATGCGCCCGAGCAGGTCCTGGTTCCCCAGGCTGCCGAAGCCGAGCAGCAGGCGTCCGCGCGGAGACAGGAAGTCCCGGGCCTCGCGGAGGTAACGCCGGTGGATCAGGTAGCCGGGGTCGAACACGATCCGCGCGAGGTCCTCCGTCACGCCCTCGGGCGCCGGCGCGTCGACGAAGGACGAATTCCAGAAGATGATGTCGAACTCGCCGGCCGGCACCTCGGCGAACAGGTCGCTGTGGACGGTGTGCACGGTGTCGGCCACGCCGTGGCGGCGGGCGTTCAGCTCGGTGTTGCGCACGGCCGAGGCGTTGACGTCGACGGCCGTCACGTGCGAGCTGCCCTTGAGAGCCGCGGTGACCGCGGTGACGCCCGCACCACAGCCCATCTCCAGGAACGGGCCCGGGCCGTACGGGAGGCGGAAGGTGAACCAGGCCGTGGAGAAGTCGTCGGTCGGGCAGTGGACGCCGTCGAGCACGTCCCATTCCCGTCCCAGCAGCGAGCAGACGATGGGCCCGGTGCGCTCCGCCGGTCGCCGGGCCAGGCGCGTAGCCAGATCGAGGTTCACCGCGAAGCCTCCGTCGTGAAGCGGTGCGCGTCCGCATGGTGCCGCAGGGCGTCCGGGTCCCGCACCACCTTTCCGGAGACCGTGCGGGGCAGGGTGTCGCAGAGGACGAAGACGTTCGGGATCTTGAAGCCGGACAGGTGCTCGCGGCACCAGGCGATGAGATCGGCGGCCTGGACGCCGCCCTCCCGGGCCGTGACGTACGCCTTGATCGACGAGTCGTGGACCACCACGGCGTCGGAGACGTCCGGATGACGGTTCACCAGCACCTCCACCTCGCGCAGGTCGACCTTCAGGCCGCCGACCACCACCAGCGAGTCGGCGCGACCGTGCAACTCCAGGCATCCGTCGGCGGCGAAGGCTCCCCGGTCGAAGGTGCGCAGCCAGCCGTCCCGGACGCGGTCCTCCGTGCCGGGGCCCAGGTACGGGGACTCACCGACGTGCACGTGGACCTCGTCGTCCTCGACCTTGACCCGGCCCTCCTGCAGGACCTTCCCGACGGACGGGGGCGGGCAGGGCGTGACGAGGTCGGCCGTGATGATCCCGGTCTCGGTGGTGCCGTACACCGGGCTGATGGGAATCCCGAGGCGCTCGTGGAACCGCGACCACAACTCCTGCTTCATCAGCTCGCCGGCCGACACGGCGAGCCGCAGCGCGGGCAGGTGCAGGGCACTGGTCCTGGAGATCACGTCGAAGTGCATCGGCACGCCCAGGATCGCGTGGATGCCCGCGGCCCGCGGTCCGCGCAGCAGCGTCCCCAGGCCGCGCGCGCTGGGCAGCACCGTCTCGGCTCCCACGTTGAGCGCGTGCAGGATTCCGCCGATCAGGCCCATCGTGTGGACGGGCGAGTTGAGGACCAGGACCCCCTCCCCGGCCGTCGGCATGCCGGGCAGCGCCGCGTACCTGTCCAGCTCGTCGAGGATCGACCCGCTCGACCGGCCGATCATCTTCGGGGTGCCGGTCGACCCGGAGCTGAACTGGATGAGGCAGTGCTCACCGGTCGCGGGCCGGCCGCCCGGGAGCTCCAGGACGTCGACCCGGCACTCCTCCGGCGGCGCCGAGTCGATCACCTCGGCCGGGGCCGTCACCAGGGTCTGCGGGCGGCTCAGCTCCAGCAGCCGGCTCAACTCCGAGGCGGTGTGCCGTGAGTCGATGAGGACGACCGTCGCCCCGCGCGACCAGAGCGCCAGCAGCACCTCGATCAGCGTGAAGCTCGGCGGCAGGTACAGGGCCACCGACCGGCCGGCGCCGATGCCCTCGGAGGCGAAGCGGCGGCCGTGGTCGCTCACCCGGGCCGCCAGCTCGCCGTGGGTCACGGCGCCCTCGATGCGGGCGAACACGGCGGCGGGGTCGGCGTTCTCCAGCAGGTTCGCGCCCCACCACTGCGGCGTGGATGTCATCGGCGTCTGCTTTCACTCGGTACTGAACAGCAGGGCGGCATTCGCTCCCCCGAAGGCCGCGTTGAGCGACAGCGCGTACTTCAGTTCGGCGGCTCGGCCCCGGTTGGGCACGCAGTCCAGGGCGCATTCCGGGTCCGGGTCGAGGTAGCCGGCGGTGGGCGGGATCCGCTGGTCCCGCAGGGACAGCACGGTGATCACGGCCTCGACCGCCCCGGTGGCCTCCAGCATGTGCCCGGTGGCGCCCTTGGTGGAGCTCACCGGGACCGCGCCCGCGCGGGCGGCGAACACGTCGTGCACCGCCGCGGTCTCGGCCTTGTCGTTGACCGGCGTGCCGGTGCCGTGCGCGTTCACGTAGCCGACGTCGTCCGGGGAGCACCCGGCGACGCGTAGCGCCGCGCGCATGGCCCGCGCCATGCCGCGGCCGGCGGGATCGGGCTGGATGGGGTGGTGCGCGTCCGCGGACATCCCCCACCCGCGCAGCAACGCGAGCGTCGTCGCCCCGCGACGGCGCGCCGACCGCACGGACTCCAGCACCAGGACCGCGGCCCCGTCGCCGTGCAGCATGCCGTCGCGTTGCCGGGAGAACGGGCGGACCACGCCGCTGTCGCTGAACGCGCCGCCTGCGTCGAACTTCGAGAAGATGTCCTCCGACACCGCGTACGAGCCACCGCAGACGACGAGGTCGGCCTGCCCCGAGCGGATCAGCTGCGCGCCGTAGGCCACCGCCGTGGTCGAGGAGGTGCAGGCGTTGCTGAACGCCATCGGCGACGGGCCGAAGCCGAGCTCCTGCGCCAAGGCGGCGGCCAGCGCGGCGGGCGCGCTGGTGCCGAGCCGGTCGTCCTCCCACCGGTCTCCGCGCTCTTCGGCTCGCCAGAACTCCAGGACCGCTGACCGGTCACCCAGCGTCCCGAGCAGGAAGGGCGCTCCCCGTGCGCGGGTTCGCGCGCCGTCGAGGGCCTCGTGCGCGCAGGCACGCAGAAGGCCCAGCTGCGTGGGAGCGCCGGACGCCCAGACCGCGTGGTCGTCAGGCAGGGTGGCCGCGAACCGGTTGTGGTAGGGGGTGGTGTCGAAGCGGGTCACCGGCGCGAACGCCGCCTCACCCCCGAAGACCCCGCGCCGCACGGCATCCACGCCCGCGCCGAAAGCCGTGCACACCCCGATGCCGGTGATCGCCACGGGCTCAGACATCGCTCGTCGCCTTCGCCGTGTCGCGTTCCGGGAAGCGCGCGTCGAGCAGGGTGAGCAGCGGAGTGGCCTTGACCGCGGTCTCCTCGTACTCCGCGGCCGGGTCGGACATGGCCACGATCGCGCCGCCGACGCCGTAGCTGATGCGACCCGGCTGTGCCACCAGCGTGCGGATGGCGATGCTCAGGTCGACGCTGCCCGACAGCGAGAAGTACCCGATCACGCCCGAGTAGATGCCGCGGGGCCCGTCCTCCAGCTCGTCGATGATCTCCATGGTGCGCAGCTTCGGCGCCCCGGTCATCGATCCGCCGGGGAACGCGGCCCGAACGCAGTCGACCGGGCTGCGGTCGGGGCGCAACCGCGCCGTCACGGTGCTGATCAGCTGGTGCACCGTCGTGTAGGACTCGACGACGAACAGCTCCGGGACCGCGACCGAGCCGGTCACCGCCACCTGGGCCAGGTCGTTGCGGAGCAGGTCGACGATCATGAGGTTCTCGGCTTGGTCCTTCTCGGAGGTCGCCAGGTCCTCGCGGAGCCGGCGGTCCTCCTCGGGCGAGCTCGACCGGGAGCGCGTGCCCTTGATCGGCCGGGCTTCCACGCGCCCCTCGCCGTCGATGCGCAGGAAGCGCTCGGGCGAGGTGCTCAGCACCGACAGCTCACCCATGCGCAGCAGCGCCCCGAAAGGGCCTGGGTTGTCACGGCGCAGCGAGGTGTACGCGGCCCACACGTCCAGCGTGCAGTCAGCGCTGAGCATGTTGGTCAGGCAGACCTCGTAGCTCTCGCCGGCGGTGATGGCGCGCTGGCAGGACTCGATGAGGTTCAGGTAGGTGTCTCGGTCGTGGCGCAGGGACAGCGACTCGGTGACCGGCTCCGGGCGCGCCGGCGAGCGTCCGGGAGCACCCGGGATCGCCTCGATCCGCGCGCGGGTGTCGGCCAGCCAGTCCCGGGCCGGTGCCTCGTCGCCCGTGTGCAGGGCGACCAGGTACGTCGTCAGGGTGCCGTGGTCGAACACCACGTACCGGTCCGCGAAGATCAGCGACGCGTCCGGGTGCTCGGAGCGGTGGCGCGAGCGGGCGCCGCACTGGGCCTTGAGCTCGTAGCCCAGGTAGCCCACCCAGCCGCCGCGGAAGTCGAACGGCAGGCTCTCGCCGCCGACGACTTCCGAGTTCTTGAGGCGGTCGTCGAGCCAGTCCAGGAACGGCCGGGTCTCGTCGCGGGTGCCGTCTCCCGCCCGCACGGTGACCGTGCCCTGCGCGACATCGGCCGTGACGACCTCCGACGTGGGGCTCTCGGCCGCCCCGAGCACGGAGAAGCGGCCGAGACGCGGATCGGGACGGCTGCTGTCCAGCCAGAACGCGAACGGCCGGTCGAGGAAGAGCTCCTCGTAGACCTGCTCCGGGGCACGGTCGGTCGGAAGCTGCTCGACCAGCAGGCGGTACGTCACCCGCTGGTCGGTGTCCACGCGCGGCGCGGACACCGGCTGCGGGGGTCCCGGGCGGACGGTTCGGCCGTGCCGCCGGTTCCAGTCCTGGCTCAGCTCCGCGAAGTTGGCCAGCAGGCGATGACCGTGCTCCGTCGCGATGGACTCGGGATGGAACTGCACCCCCCACTGAGGGCGGTGGCGATGGCGTAATGCCATCAGCACCCCGTCGGGCGTCCAGGCGATCGGATCGAGGTCGTCCGAGAGGCGGTCGACCACCCACGAGTGGTAGCGCACGACCTCGTACTGCGTCGGGATGCCGGCGAACAACCCGGTGCCGTCGTGCCGGACGAGCGACTTGCGGCCGTGCCGGGGCTCCGGGGCCAGCGCGATCGACCCGCCGCCCAGCATCGCGATGCCCTGGTGCCCGAGGCAGACGCCGAGCAGCGGGATCCGGCCCGAGGTGACGACGTCGCGGCAGATGCCGAAATCGGCCGGGACACCCGGTGTACCCGGACCCGGCGAGATGACGACGTTGTCGAACGCGTCGAGGTGCTCCGGCCGCCACCCTGGCTCGTCGTTGCGGATGACCGTGGGCTCGACTCCGTTGACCTCACCCAGGTAGTGCGCCAGGTTGTACGAGAAGGAATCGTAGTTGTCTATGAGCAAAGTCCTCATACGTGCTCCTCGGCGCGGTTCCGGGCGATGTCCAAGGCCGCCGCGATGTGCTCCAGGTCTTGTTCCTCCGCCGGGGTGTCCAGGATCAGCGTGGTGTAGCCGAGGTCGAGGTAGCGCCCGATCTCGTGCCCGACCGCGGCGTAGTCACCGACCAGGTACGGGCAGAAGGTCCGGTAGTTCTTGAACGGCCGCATCCAGTACGTGTCGTGGTGATCGGCAGCCTCGGCGAGTTGCCGGTGCCACTGCGAGTCCGAGCGCGACATGGCGAGCCGGTGGCTGACCTGCCCGGCGCGGTCCTCGGGGAAACGCGCGAGGGCGACGTCCCACGCCTCGGCCGACGTCGGCCGGGTGATCACCCCGATGCGCAGGCCCTGGGGGATCGACGGATCGGCCGCGACCTGCTTCCCCGGTTCCTCCGGGTAGGAGACAGCCGTCGCCGAGGCGGCCCGCGCGGCGGCCATCCCGGCCGCGGAGGAGCCGGAGAACAGGAACCGGGGAGCCAGCTCGGCCGGGAGCGCGGTCTCGAGGCGCAGCCCGGTCACGGAGTAGTAAGCGCCCTCGAAGGTCACCGGTTCCCGGGAGGCGAGCAGCCGCCTCATGATCAGGGAGTACTCGACAGCCCGGTCGTAGCGGTCGTCGTGGGCGAGGTCGTCACCCATCGCCCGCAGATCCCCGGTGAACCCGCCCGCGACCATGTTCAAGTCGACGCGGCGGCGGTGCAGGTACGCCAAACCGGCCACGAGCTTCGCGGCGGTGAACGGGTGCATGTACGCCGGCTGCACGGCGACCAGCGGAGCCAGTCGCGCGGTGGCCTGGATGATGGTCTGCGCGATCAGCCACGGGTCGACCGACCGGTTGTCCGTGTAGACCAGGACCCCTTCGTACCCCGCGCGGTCGCTCCAGCCCGCCACCTCGCGGACCCGCCGCAGGTAGTCCGCGCCGTGCTCCTCGACCGAGGGAGGACAGGTGCCGAAGAGGGTGATCCCGCTGCGTGGTCGGCTCATCGGGCCACCTCCTGACCGGGGGTGGTCGCGGCCGGGGAGCCGCCGGCCAGCGGTCGGCGTCGGGTGAGCAGGGAGATCCGCGCCGGGTGTCCCGCATCCTCCACCAGGGAGATCCAGTCCTCCGCGACGCGGCAGAAGGCCGAGTTCAGGGCCTGTTCGGCCGAGACCTCGTCCGGCGCCAACACCTCCCAGCGGACCAGGCTGTTGATCAGGTGGGGGTCGAAAGCGGTCCAGGCCCCGTCCAGCCTGATCTCGGGCCAGTAGTGTTCCAACGAGTAGGGGCTGGACAGCAGCAGCCCGAAGCTGCGCCGGGCCTCCCACTGCTCCTCCGTCGCCCGCCGGACGAGGAACCAGGTGGCCAGTTCGCAGTCGGCCAGCGAGGTCTCGGCCAGGAACGAGAGGTCGCGGCGCAGGGCCTCGGGCAGGAAGTAGAACTCGAACCCGGACACCTCGGCGAAGAGCCGCCCCAGCTCCGGCGGGGCGTCGGCGGCACGCCCGGTGGCGCCGACCTCCAGGCTCAGCGTGAACTCCCCGGCCGCGCCGGAAGGGCTCGCCCCGAGGACCAGCGCCTCGGCGCGCGGACGGAAGTCGCACCGGTGGCCGGGGTCGGGGGACTCGCACTCGGCCGCGACTTCGACGTCATACCGGAACGGGCGGTTGTCCACCACCGCGCGCAGCACGTCGGGCCATCGTCGCATGGCGAGGTAGCGGGGCGAGGGCAGGCGCAGGGCCAGGGAGGCGTTGGCCAGGTCGAGCTCGTCGAAGTACTGCTCCTCGCCCGACGTGCGGTGCGGGAACCCGAGGTCGAGGAGCGCTGACAGGACCGGCGCACCGATCCGGAACACCCGCTGGACGACCGAAGCGTCCTGGTCGAAGACGCGGTGCCGGTCGGGCACGAGCCGTGCCCGGTCGGCGATGACCCGGAGCAGGTCGGCGTTCACCCGGAGTCCTCCCGCGAGTCGGAGATCAGGTTCCAGAGGGAGCCGGGCGAGGAGAAGATCTCGAAGGCGATCATCTCGTCGGGGATCACCACCCCGAAGGTGTCCTCGATGGTCACCAGGAGCCGCACGACGGTGAGCGAATCCATCCCGAACGCCGTCAGGTCGCTGTCCTCGTGCAGCGTCGTGCCGGGCGGGAGCTGGCCGGCCATGCACTCCCTCAGCACCGCCTCGAAGTCCGGGTTCAGCGCGGTGATCTCGGACCCCTCAGACACCAGCGGCCTGCCGGTTGCCGTAGAACTTCCGGAGCATCCCCACCAGTTCGGGCGCGTAGCGCGCGGCCGCGAGGATCTCCGGGGGCGGCGTGAACCGCGGGTGGATCATCTCGGCGAACCGCGAGAACTCCATGCGCAGGCTGTGCTCCATGGTGCGCGGCCACTCGACCGGGACCCTCCAGTCGTGCTCGTAGCCGGTGGCGACCATGTGGGTGACCGAGGACTCGACGATCTCGCGGCGGCTCGCCGGCTGGATCGGAGCGCGCACCGGCTCGAAGGGGGCGAGGTCCGCACGCGGCTCATCGCCGAGGATCCTGGCGGTCAGCTCCGCGGCCAGCAACGGGGAGAGGTGCAGACCGTCGCGATAGGTGCCGGTCAGCATCCACAGTCCGGGCATGGCCGCACCGATCAGCGGGAAGCCGTCGAGTGCCACGGGGCGGTTCCCCACCTGGATCCGGTTGACGCCCGCCGTCCAGAAGTCCCGGTGCAACTGCCGTGCCGCGCAGTCGAGGAGGAACTGCACGTCCCGGATCACCGGCGTGCTCACCGGCGCGGTCGAGATGACGTTGGTCGCCCCGACGTACACCTCGGTCGCGTTCCTCGGGACCAGGTGCAGGCCGCAGGCGAAGGCGCGGTTCGGCGTGCGGATGACGTGGCGGGGCCCCGGTGACTCGGGAGCCGACAGAAGCACCGAGAGGCCGTAGCCGGAGATCAGCGGCGGCATCCGCTCCGCAAGTCCGGGAACGCTCCCAACGACGGCCTGCGAAGCGGCCCCCGCGGCGAGCACGACCTCACCGCCGGACAGCGCCGCACCGGAGGCGAGGACGACGCCGCGGGCCCGCCCGGCGAGGTGATCCAGTGCGGTGACGGAGCCGTCGACGAGCACCCCACCCCGGGCGACGAAGGCCGCCTCGAGGGTGGTGAGCAGCGCGGCCGAGTCGATCGCGTGCTCGTCGGGGATGAACAGGGCGCGCAAGGGCCTTGAGGCGGCGTCGGGCGAGAGCCAGGCGATGTCGTCCACGTCGAGCTCTTCGTGCTTCTGCTCGTAGGTGGTGAGCGCGCTCTGGATGGCCTGGAAGTTCGCGCTGTCGATGCCGGCCACGCCGACGGTGTTGAGGATGACCACCGTGCCGTCGGCCGTGACCAGGTCGGCGGCGTTGTCGCCGGTGTCCGACGTCAGCTCTTCGAGCCACCGCGGCCACAGCTGCTGCGCCTCCACGCCGAGGTCGAGCTTCCGCCGGCCCTCGCTGCTGGCCAGCAGCGAGGAGGTGACCTCGCCGAAGCATCCGAGCATCGCCCCGGCGGCCACCGACGCCGCGTACGGGCGCGACCGCTCACCCACCACCGCCACCGAAACGCCGCGGCGGACCAGGCTCAGACCCAGGGACAGGCCGAGCACGCCATTGCCTACCACGACCACGTCGTAGCTACCGCCGTCCGAGACGGCACCTCCGTGCGGCACGCGACTACCCCCTTGCGACTCGGAAACTGATGCGTGTGATGGCTCGGTGGCCGAGCCCTCGAGAGGACTTCAGTCGGTCACGGCGAAGCGATCCGGGTAGATCTCGGCCAGGTACTGGTGCACCGAGCGCGCCGAGTTCAGGCTCAGGATCACGTCGCGGCCCGGCTGCTGGAGGTCGACGCCGAAGCGCTCCTCGAGCAGGTGCTGAAGCCAGACGAAACCGAAGGAATCGATCACGATCTCGGTGTCGTAATCAATGGGAGCATCGATCATCTGGATGGACATGCATTCACCGATGATCGCGGTTATTTCATCGCGCGTTACCATGAACTCCCCCTCCTGCATCGAGCACCACAACGCGGAATGCGTCATGGAACGACCCTGGAAGCATGGATCCCGAAGGCACGGGAACGGAGTGGGCACGTCGCCACGATGCCATCAGATACGACGTCCCGCAGCGCCGGCATGAGCCACTGACGATGCAGAACAATCCAGGGCATCAGCGCCCCGCAAACCCACAGATGTTTACCCCCCTCGCAGGACCTCCCCCGTGGCCGCGGAAGTCAGACAACCACACGTCACTCAATGCATCAAGAGTCCGATTGGCACACGCGGTGGCACGTCCACCGGAGCGAATCAGACGCCGCCGCGGTCGACCTCGGCGATCCGGCGCGGAGCCGTGTCCCGCGTGGCGAGACCCCGAGCAGCGCGAAACTGCTGGTAACGGGCGTCCGCCGAGATCAACTCGGTTGACCGGAAGCTTTCACGATGCTGCCCCATCCGTCCGAAATGACCGTGTTTGGCCGCGCGATCGGCTCGATCACCGATGCACTGCGGCACACCGCATCCAGCGTCCGACGCCGGTAGCGCGAGCCAGTCCAGGCCCTCAGTTCTTGTCGGTCGTCACCCAAAGGGCGGGAAGAACTGACGATGACCTGGCGCGCCGACCTACGCAGCTGACGAATGGTTGAGGCTTGCACCCTCCCAGCCATCTATGGTTCGCTGATGTTCGCTGTCGATGTTGCCGACGCGTCCACCGCGCCACTATTCGGCGTTCGCCGACAGGGACAGCGGCGGGACAAGACGGTTCCCGTTTTCGCCGACACACCGCTCCGCACTTGCGGTGGTGTGGAGTCGCGTGCGACCGGCGAAGCCCGCACGTGTTGAACGAGCAACTCGGCGCCGCGCCGGCATTCCCTCTTCCCCGCCCGGCGAGGGCGTCATCTTCCGTCCAGAACAGGGGTAGCGGCGTGCGAGAAGAACTGACGAACTTCTCCGGCGGGGTGCGACGCGCCGGACCACTGCAGTCGGGCATCTGCCAGTTGGAGTGGATGTCCTACCGGTCCGGCGCCCACGGGCTGTTCCCCAACATCTGGCGCGTCGTCGCCGTACCCGAGGGTTTGCCGGACGAGGCGGTGAGCGCGGTGGTGGGCGACCTGCTTCGGCGGCACGAAGTGCTCCGGACCACGTTCGACGCCGACGAGGCCGGGCGGCCACGGCAGAGCGCGCACGAAACCGTCCTGGCGACGCTGCCCCGCCTCACCGACGAACACTCCCGCAGCCGCTTCGTCGAGACCCCGTTCGACGTTGCGGCCCAACCCCCGATCCGGTTCGGCCGCACGGCGAACGGCGACCTGATCTTCGCGGTGGCCCACATCGCGGCCGACGAGGCGGCGGCCGAGACCCTCGTCGCCGAGCTCACCGAGCTGCTCGCGGCGCGGCACCAGCGGCGACCCGCCCGGCTCGGCGCCGACGTGCCGCAACCGATCGACCGGGCGCTGCACGAGCGGGGACACGGCCGGCCCCGCGTCGAGTCCGCTCTACGGCACTGGACCGGCACGCTGCGGGACTTTCCGGCGTCCGCCCTGCCGGTGAGCCGTGGCCGGCCCGGAGCCGATGTGGTGTTCGCGGACCTCGAATCGCCCGCCGCGACCCGAGCGCTGGCGATCCTGCACCACACGTACGCGGCGTCACCGGCGTCGGTCTTCATCGCGGCCGTCTACACCGCCTTGGCGATCCAGTACGACCGAGCGCAGCTCGGCTTGAGCCTGACCTGGTCGTTCCGGGAACTCCCCGACACCGGCGAGATGATCGCCTCGGTCTTCCGGGACATGCCCCTGCTCGTCGACGTCGGCGGGCAGCCATCGTTGTCCGAGGTGCTGCGCCGGGTGCGGAAGGCGATCCTCGTCGGCGGTCGGCACATGGGCTTCGACGTGCTGGAGTTCCACGAAGGCGCGGGACGGGTCGAGGCCGAGCGGGGCACGTTCCTGGCGGGTCCCGAAGCCGTCAGCTGTCGCTTCGACGGCATCGACTGGGAGGCTTCGCACCCCGGCGTCGATCCGCGCGCCCTGCTGACCCGCTCGCGGGTCACCGTCGGCCGGATGAACGAGTTCCACAACCTCTGCAACCTGTTCGTCAGCGCCTCCCCCGTCGAAGGGCGGCTGCAGATCCACGCAGCCATCGACGAGGCCATCGCGGGCGACCGGGACGTGGTGGGGCTCGTCCGACTGATCGAGGCGATCCTGGTGCACGCTTCCGGCGCCGGTGACCTCGCCTACCCGGAGGCCGAGGCCCTTGCCCCGGAGCGCTGGCGGCCGGGCGCGCGCTGGACCCGGATCGGCGGCGTCTGGGTGGACTTGGACTTCCTCGCCGACCGCCTTCGCGAGCATCCGGCGATCCACGGCGCCGAGGTCCGCGAGGACCAGGGCGTGGTCACCGCCCATGTCGACGCCGACCTGGAACCGTGGGAGCTGCGCGACTTCCTGCTGTCGACCGACAACGGCCGGTGCGCCATGGCGAGCCCGCACCACTTCGTCGTCCGTCGGGCGGACGGGCGCACGGTCGCCGGTTCGGGCGCCCAACGACCCGCACGGGCACCGCGAGGCCCGGCCGAGCAGGCGCTCATGCGCGCGGTGGCGGAGGCCAACGGATTGGTCGGTCTGACCATGGCCGGCACCTACCTGACGGTCGGCGGCCGCCTCCACCACGGCCCCCGCGTGCTGTCCCTCCTGTGGGACAACGGGTTCGACGGCATCTCGGTCGCGGACCTGCGCCGGCCGACCAGCCTCGTGGCGCTCGCCGGACGACTGCGGGTGCGGTCGTCCATTCTCCAACCCGGAGGTGGTGCGTGACCCTCAAGGACCTGCCCGGGGAACGTTCGTGATGTCGCGCAGGAGTCGCCGGCCGGCCCACCTGGGTCGGGTCGTCGGCGTCGCGGACACGACCCGATCGGAGGCTCGTCGATGGGAATGCTGACCGGCGTGGAGCTGAACGGCGCCTCTGCCACCATCGACCAGGTCAAGGCTCTCGCGCTGACCAACTACGGGCACTTCACGTCGATGCTCGTGGAGCGCGGCCGCGTCCGCGGCCTCTCCCTCCACATGCAACGGCTGTCACGGGACTGCCGGCAGCTCTTCGGCACTGATCTCGACACCGACCGCGTCAGGCAGCACGTCCGCCACGCCCTCGGCAGCGGTGGTCCTACGACCGTGGTTCGCATCACCGTCTTCGATCCAGCGCTCGACCTGGGCACCATCGGTCACGACGCCACACCTCACGTGCTGGTGACCACGCGGCCCGTCGGTTCCGGCAGTGGGTCGCCGTTGCGACTGCGATCCGCGTCGCATCAACGCGAGATGCCATCGGTCAAGCACATCGGCCTGTTCGGCGCACTCCACCAACGGAGGACGGCGCAGCGGGAAGGCTATGACGACGTCCTCTTCCTGAATCCCGACGGGTCCATTTCGGAGATCGCCACGTCGAACATCGGATTCGTACGATCCGGCCGCGTCGTGTGGCCCGAGTCGGCGTGCCTCGCCGGGGTCACCATGACGTTGCTCAACCAAGCCCTCGATGAGCCGGTAGCCACCGAATCGCTGACTCTCGGCGACTTGGAGGGCATCGATGCCGCCTTCGCCACGAACGCGGCCACCGGCGTCCGAGCTGTCGCCTCCGTGGACAGCACCACTTGGTCGTCAACCGTCAACCCGGTGTTAGGCGGGCTGCGTGACCTGTACGCCGACATTCCCGCCGAAGTCGTGTAGCCGGCCCGTGTCGAGCCGCGGCCGGGCTGCGAGAGGTGGACGGGTTCTTGTCGGATGAGGTTGGAAAGGCTCACTGTTCCGCCCTGCGGACGTGCCGGCTCCCGACGTCACCCGAAGGTGTGCCCGACTGCTCGCGGCCGACCAACGTCGGGCATCCGACACCGCCCCTGTTCGAGCCGGGCGGAGCACCGGCCTCCAGACCACTACTTCGAGTGATGAAACGTGCACGGTCCCGGCGCTAACCTTGGTCGACTACTGCTTCGACAGCACTCTCGCCGGTGACGCGGAACCGCTCAAGGTGGCCTCGCCGAGGAGGTTGCGCGCCGAGGCGACCCCGGCGATCACCGACCTGCTCCACGAGATCAAGTCGAAGGCCCGGCACGCACGGATCGTGGTGCTGGGGTACGCGCCGATGTTCGAGCCGGACACCGACTGCACCGGAATGATCAGCAAGCAGGAGAGCAACTGGTTGAACGAGATGGCCGGCCTGATGCGCGAGTCGGTGCAGGCCGCGGTGGCCGCGCTGCATGTCCGTCGACGACACCGGCGAATCCGGCGAGCCGACTGAAGTGGTGTCGAGGTGGTACCAGAAGAAACTCCGGCGACCCGGCCACCGGCCGGTTCTCCTACCAGCCACACAACTACCCCCGGAAGTCCGCAGCGAGTGGCGGGCGGTCGCGGCGGGTGGGGTGACCTCGTGGCGGGACCCGCGGACCGGGTCCGACTGCTACGGCGGCGGTCTGGAGGTCCAGGGCGACCCCGAGTTCTACCTGGACCACTACCCGATCTGCTGACCGCTCGGCCCCCGGCCGGGACGCCCACGGGATTCCCGAGCCGGTACCCCTGCCGACGACGTAATCGAGAACAACGACCAGAGGAGTGGGATTTTCATGTTCGCCAAGACCGCCCGACTCGCCGCCGCCCTGTCCCTGGCGGCCGCGGCCACCGCGACGGCGACCGGAACCGCCGCCGCCGAGACCTACTGCCAGGACATCGGCAACGGGAACTTCTGCATGAGCGTCGACGGCACCCCCGAGGAGGGCACCCTCGTCACGATGACGTACCACAAGGAGGAAGGTAATCCGATCACCATCCGGTTCGCGTGGTGGTACTACGCCGGTGACACCTCCTACAGCGGCTGGCTGCCGGCTGCGGCGGGCGATCGCCTCGTCTTCTACGACTCGGCAACTTACGAATGCGTCTACGGGAAGATGGAAGTGCAGGGAGGCCCCACGTACTACCTCGATCGGAACCCGATCTGCCCGGGGTGACCGAACACGGCCGGCCGCCGAAGGCGCGTCCGAGAGGACTCCTGACCATCGGCGGTTCCTCGACGGCCCCGACCCGCGCCGGTACCGCCTGAACCTGGTCCAGGTCGGCCTGCGCGGCAACGTCTCCGCGGTGGCCGCCCAACTCGACGGCGCCATGCGCGGCTCGACCCGGACCGTCCACAGTGACACCCCGCTGCCGCAGTTCCTGCAGTAGCCCGGCCCAACTACGAGTCAACGACAGAGGGCCGTCCGCGCAGTGCGGAGGGCCCTCTGTCGTTGATCGACGGCGAAATCAAGCCGCTGAGACGACTTCAACGTTGGTCAGGTGCACGTCTGCCGGGCAGGCGACCAGATCGCGAAGCCGTACCCCTGGACGTGGACATTCGACCAGGCCCGCATCACCGCGTCGCACGGTCGCTGCTGCGTCGGCGCGAAACAGGCTCGCGTGAAGCCGCCGTTGAGCGTGCTGGAAAGGCAATCCCGGTCGTAGGTGAGGACCCCATTCACGTAGAGGACCACGTTCGGTGCCGCGAGGGAAACTGCCGAGCTGCCGTGATTGGCGACGATCGCCACGGCCTGCGTGGCGTCGCCGTTGACGACCACGCACGACTTGACGGTGACATCGTGTGTTGGATGGCTGACGGAGGTGCAGTGGAACTTGTTGGTCTGCGTGACCTCCTGCCAGTACGGATCGGCGCTCGCGGTGCCGCCGAGCACGAGGAACGAGCCGGCGAGGGTGAGCACCGTCGCCAAAGTCTTCACCAAACGGATCGCTGATCCTCCTTGGAACGCCCATTGCGTGAAATCGTCCCCGAACGCGGGTCCCGATCCACGCGGATCTCCGGAAGGCTGACGAGCCGGGAGTGGACGCCGGGGCTTGGTGCGACAGCGCCCCGCCCCCGTGAACTACCTGTGCCGCCGAGGTGCCGGTTCTCGTGGGCAGCTTTGCTGCACCGACGCCGTGGCCCCCACGCGATCCCTCTCGTCCCGCCTCGTGGAAGGCCCGTCCCTGAATGCTCTTCAGCACTGGGACCCGAAGCTGTCAGGTGAACGCCTGACAGGACAGGCGCCCGACGGAAGCTGTTCGTCGGCCTGCACGGTTCCAGTCCCGCCGGGCGGCCGAACGAACCGGCCGACGCGGCGCGCGGGTTCCTCACCGCCCTCGGCGTCGACCCGGACGTGCTTCCGGCGGAGCTGGACGCGCTGGCCGCCTCCGCCGAGCAGGTCGTGCCGCCCGCCACCTGCCTTCGGACCTCCTCGCCCGCGGCGAGGCCCGTGCTCTGCCGGCCGCACGCCTCGGCGGCCAGCGCATCGAATCCGAACCCCGGGTGACCAACCCGGTCCCGTGCTTTCGTTGTTCGAGCCCCTGCCACGAAGGCCACGACATCACGGACGCGGACTCCGGCGACGGACTCGTGGACGCCAGAGCGTGTTGACCTGCGAAGCGACAGTCCACATTAGACCGCACAGGCAAAGCGGCCTCGCCCTGGCTGTTTCCCGGCGGACAACCGGGTCGGACCACTACCAACTGGGCGGTGTTCCTGTCAGTTCGGAGCCATGAGCCTGGCCTCCGCTCGCACCTACGACCGGTTGGCCGACGTGTTCGAGCGGGCGCAATGGGTCGGCGACACAGCAGCCCGCCGAGGCACCTCGACGGCACCGACCACCTCACCCACGCCGAGCAGAACTAGCGCGTGTTTCAAAGGTGAGGTGACCGGCGGCGTGTCGGTGGCCGAGATGTGGCGAGGTCTCCGGTAAGTGGGTTAGCGACCAAGCAAACCCGAACACCGGAGACCTCGTGGCCGGCGTAGCGGCAGCGGGGCGGGCCGACCTGACCGACGCGCAGTGGGCTGTGTTGCAACCGCTGTTACCCGTCGGGAAGAAGCCGGGTCGTCCGCCGAAGTGGAGCAAGCGGCAGTTGATCGACGGCATCCGGTGGCGGGTGCGCGTCGGTGCCCCGTGGCGGGACGTGCCTCCCGAGTACGGTCGTTGGCAGACCGTGTACGGGTTGTTCCGGCGTTGGCAGCGGGCCGGGGTCTGGCAGCGGACGGTGACCGCGTTGCAGGCCCGCGCGGACGCCGCCGGGCTGATCGTGTGGGACGTGAGCGTGGATTCCACGATCATGCGGGCGCACCAGCACGCCGCCGGTGCCCGCAAAAGGGGGATCTGCAGGTCGAACCGCCCGACACCCCGCTCGGCGGGGCCGAGCCCGACGATCACGGGTTGGGGCGGTCGCGGGGCGGGTGGACCAGCAAGCTGCACCTGGCCTGCGAGCAGGGACAGCGTCCGTTGTCGCTGCTGGTCACCGCCGGTCAACGGGGTGACAGCCCGCAGTTCACGCCGGTGATCGAGCGGATCTCGGTGCCGCGGGTCGGACCCGGCCGCGCACGGACACGACCGGACCGGGTCCTGGCCGACAAGGCCTACAGCTCCCAGGCCAACCGCGCCTACCTACGCCGACGCGGGATCAAGGCCACCATCGACCAGCCCCGCGACCAGGCCGCCCACCGCAAGGCCAAAGGCCCCGCGGGCGGACGGCCACCCACGATCGACCGGGAGATCTACAAACAGCGCCACGCCGTCGAGTGCGGCATCAACCTGCTCAAGCAGCACCGGGCGGTCGCCACCCGCTACGACAAACTCGCCGTCCGCTACCAGGCCACCATCGACATCGCTGCCATCAACATCTGGCTACGCCACATCTGAAACACGTCCTAGCTTGAGTTTTAACCTTCGGGCGGTGTTCGCCTGCCCCTGTTGATCATGGGTGCAGCCCTTGGTCGATCATTCCTTCTTGCGACAGTTGGAAGATCGACCAGAGGGCTGCGGTGATCAGTGTGCCTCACGCCGGTGGCAGGCGTGTCGACGGGGAGTTGTCGGGGTTCCGACGCGAGTTCTACGGGTGTCTGACCCGACGGGCGGATGCGTTGTTCGAGCTCGGTGACGCGGTGTTGTGTGCCGACGGGCCGGTGCGGTCGATCGCGGAGTTGTCGCTGGTAGGCGAGCATCGTCGTGGTCATGGCAGTGGGTATGCCGCGTTGGCGCGCGGCGGGATCGACATCGCGCGGTTGCGGACCGCGCTGAGTACGGTGTCGATCCCGCGTGCGGCGGACGGGCGGTTGGTGTTGGCGGTGGACGTCACCAGCTGGCTGCGCCCGGAGGCGCACACCGGTCGGCAGCGGATCCTGTGTCACACCTACGGTCGCGGCAAGGACCAGCACATGATGGTGCCGGGTTGGCCCTACTCGGTGGTCGTGGCGCTGGAGTCGGGGCGTGGTTCGTGGACCGCGCCGTTGGACGTGGTGCGGCTGGAGCCCGGTGACGACGCAGCGGCCGTGACCGCGGTCCAGGTTCGGGGTGTGGTGGACCGTCTGATCGTCGCCGGGCACTGGCGGCCCGGGGATCCGGACATCCTGCTGGTCGCGGACGCCGGCTACGACGGGCCCCGCCTGGCCCACGTGTTGGCCGATCTGCCGATCACCGTGGTGGTGCGGATGCGTTCGGACCGGGTCCTGCGCCGACCGGCGCCGCCCCATCCGCCCGGCACCCTGGGCCGGCCACGCCGCCACGGCGGCGAGTTCGCCTTCGGCGACCCGGACACCTGGGGCGAACCCGACATCACCACCCGCACCGAGACCAGGCTCTACGGTCCTGCCCTGATCCGGGCGTGGGACCGGTTGCACCCGAGACTGACCCACCGCATCGCCTGGGCCTCCCACGCCGGGAACCTGCCGATCCTGGAAGGCACCGTGATCCGCCTGCAGGTCGACCGGCTGCCGTCCGGGGCGTTCCCGAAACCGGTGTGGTTATGGCACTCCCGCACCGGTCTCGACCACGCCGCGGTGGACCTGTCCTGGCAGGCGTTCCTGCGCCGGTTCGACATCGAGCACACCTTCCGCATGCTCAAGCAGACCCTGGGCTGGACCACTCCGAAACTCCGCTCGCCCGAGCAGGCCGACCGGTGGACCTGGCTGCTCATCGCCGCCTACACCCAACTCCGGCTGGCCCGCCGGTCGGCAGTCGACCTACGCCGTCCCTGGGAGAGACCTCTTTCACCCGAACGGTTGTCCCCGGCCCGAATCCGGCGAGGGTTTCGGCACCTACGCCCGCACACCGCCTGCCCGGCAAACGTCCCGAAACCCTCCCGACCGGGCCCCGGACGCCCGGCCGGAGTGCCCAACACCAAACCGGCACCGCGCCACGACGTCCACACCGCCACCAGCACGAACGCACAGAAACCAAAGCAGCACAAGAAGACGAAGTCGACCACCCCACGACCCCGCCGAACAGGTTAAAGCTCAAGCTAGTGGCCCATGCCGAGACCACCGTCGACCGGGATCACGGCACCCGTGATGTAGGCCGCGTCCGGGCCGGTCAGGAATGTCACCACTCCCGCGACCTCGTCCGCGGCCGCGTCCCTGCCGAGCGGCACCATGCCGAGGATCTCGGCCTTGCGCTGCTCCGAGAGCGGCGCGGCCATGTCGGTGTCGACCAGGCCCGGCGCGACCACGTTCGCGGTGATCCCGTGCGGGCCGAGCTCACGCGCGAGCGACCTGGCGAGCCCGACGAGACCTGCCTTCGAGGCGGCGTAGTTCGCCTGGCCGGGCCATCCGTACAGTCCCACCACGGAGGAGATGAAGACCATCCGTCCCCGGCGCATCTTCATCATGCCGCGCACGGCGCGCTTCGCGGCCCGGTACGCGCCGGTCAGATTCGTGTCGACCACGTCGGTGAACGCCTCTTCCTTCAGGAAGGCGAGCATGTGGTCCGACGTGATCCCGGCGTTGGCCACCAGCACCTCGACCGGTCCCTGCTCCTTCTCCACGGTCCTGAACGACGCGTCCACCGATGCCGCGTCCCGCACGTCGCACCGCACCACGGACAAGCCCTCGACCGGTTCGCCCGACCGTGAGGTCACCGTGACGCTGTCGCCGCCGGCGGCGAGGCGCCGCGCGATCGTCAGCCCGATCCCTCGGTTGCCTCCTGTGACCAGTACCGAACGCCCCACGTTCCCATCTCCTGTCGTCATCGTCATCGTGCGCCGGCGGTGATGGGCAGCGCGGCCCAGCCGGATATCGTGTGAGAGTGCAGCCGCACCCCTGGCCCGGCCGGGGCGAGGTCGGTGAATCGGCCGAACAACTCGGCGAAGAACAGCTTCAGGGTTTCCCTGACGACGGAGTTCCCCACGCAGTAGTGCGGTCCGATGCCGAAAGCCAGGTGCTTGTTCGGCTGCCTCCGGACATCGAAGGTGAACGGGTCCGCGAAAACGTCCTCGTCACGGTTGGCCGAGGCAAGCCAGACGACGACCGCCTCACCTGCTTTGACCTGCCGTCCCCGCAGCGTCACGTCCCGAACGGCGTACCGCATGAAATGCGTGTTGGGCGTGGCCCAGCGCAAGGCCTCCTCCACCCCACTCCCCAACAGGGACGGATCGGCAGCCCACTGGTCCAAGGTCGCCGTCCCCATCAGGTCGGCCAACGTGCTCGCCGGGACCTGGGAGATGGTCACGCTGCCGCCGAGCAGCAGGCTGTAGCAGTTCGACACCACCTCGCCCTGGTTCAGCGGGCGACCGTCCCACACCGTGCCGATGAGCAAGCTGACCAGGTCCTCACCCGGATGGGCACGACGGTGGCGCACGATGTCGTGAAAGTAGGCGAAGAGCTCGCGGTGTGTCGCCTCGAGCACGGCTTCGGCCGCACCTGCCCGTCCGAAGAGCGGGTCCTCGGGCGCGACGGAGGCGATGCTGAGCTCGGCCAGGTGGGGCCAGTCCTCGGCCGGCAGGTCCATGAGGGTGCCCATCACCGCCACGGCCAGCCCTCGCATGTGCGCGGCCAGGTCGTAGGACGTTCCGTCGGCCAGGCTCGCGAGCGTGTCGCGCACGATCTTCCGCAGGCGCTCGTGCATCGACAGCACCGGCTTGGTCCCGAGCGCCCGCTGCATCGGCATCCGCAGCGTGGTGTGCCGGGGTGGATCGGTCGCCACCAACTGCTTGCCACCAGCCGGGTCGTCCCGGCCGAGCAGGTACAGCAGGGTTCCGCGCTCCGACGTGAACGCCGTGGCGTCCCGGAGCACCTCGGCGGCCTCGCGGTACGACGTCACGGACCAGAACGCGCGTCCGTCGGGCAGGGTCTGCCGCATCACCGGCGACTCGCGGCGCAGACCGGCCCAGAGGGCGTGCGGTGCGCCTCGGCCGTGGAACGCGGGATCGACGAGTGCCATGGCGTCAGCGGCGACCGGCCACCGCGGGGTGTGCGTGTTCACGGGGCCGGCCGAAGCGTGATGAACCGCTGCTGCCACAGGGCGTGCAACTCGTGCCTGACGTCCTGGTCGATGCCGCGCGAACCAGCGAGGGATCGCAGGGTCCGCACCCCGTCGGCGGACGCCAGCAGGGTGAAGAGATCGAGGGAGACCTCCATGGTCGCGCCTTTCGTGTGGTCCAGGGAGATCTCGCAGGAGACCTCGCGTCGGCCTGCCGCGGTGTGCCTGATCCGCTGGCTGAGGCGGGTGACGGGCCGGAGTCCGGGGGCCAGGTCGTCGAAGGCGAGCGTGACGTCCCCGCGCCGGCGCACCAGGAAGTCCTCGATCACGAGGAAGTCCAGCTCGGTGGTGAGGAAGCAGGTGACGGCGTCCTGCGTGGTCTGCACGATCGGCTCGGCGTTGTTGTTGAACGACGTGTTGAGCAGCACGGGCGTACCGGTCAGCTCGCCGAACCGATGAACGAGGTCGTGGAACCGCCTGTTCGACGCCGGGTCCACGACCTGGACCCGGGCGCTGCCGTCGATGTGCGTGACGGCTCCCAGCTCCGCCCTTCGATCCTCGCGCACGGCGACCACGAACGACATGAAGTCGTAGTTGGCCCGGGTCGCCGGCAGCACGAAGTAGTCACCGGCGGCCTCCGGCGTCACGACCGGCGCGAACGGCCGGTACGCTTCTCGCTTCTTGATCATCGCGTTGATGCGCCGCTTGTTGTCCGCGGGCCGCGCGTCGGCGAGAATGCTGCGGTTGCCGAGCGCACGCGGGCCGTACTCGGAGCGGCCCTGCGCCCAGCCGAGCACCGCACCGTCGGCCAGCAGCCGTGCGGCGGTCGCCACGATGTCCGGCGGTCGCTCGTACTCGATGAGGTCACCCCAGGAGGCGAGCTCCCTTTCGACCTCGGCGGGGGTGCCGAGGTCGGGCCCCACGCTCGCGGTGCGCATGCGGGGCTGTCTGCGTGGGGCTGCCCCCAGCTGCAGAGCGGCGGCCAGGGCGGCCCCCTCGGCGGCCCCGGCGTCGTGCGAGACCGGGTGAACGAAGACTTCCCGGAACTTCCCCGAGTCGAGGATGCGTCCGTTGAGGGTGCTGTTGTGCGCTACGCCACCGACGAAGCAGAGGTTCTTCAGCCCCGTCTGGTCGGCCCAGTGGCCCAGGACGTGCAGGGCGATCTTCTCCAGCGCTTCCTGGAGCGCCGCGGCGAAGTCCTTGTGCGCCTGGGTGAACTCCTCACCCTTGCGGCGGGGTGACATGCGGCTCGGGGTGAAGTGCCGGAGCGTGAAGTCGCCGCCGTCCTTCAGGTCGTACAGGGAGCTGAACATGTCCCGGTAGGTCGCGGGGTCTCCGTAGGGCGCGAGCCCCATGACCTTGTACTCGTCGCCGAGCCCGTACCCCAGCACTCGGGTGTTCGCCAGGTAGAGGCCGCCGAGCGACTGCCCGAGACCATAGGTGGCGAGGCTCTCCAGGTGTCCGTCCCTGCCGCGGAAGATCGTCGTCGAGTGCTTCTCACCGCGGCCGTCCATGACCACCACCAGCGCGTCCGTCATCCCCGAGCGGAGGTAGGAAGAGATGCCGTGGGCCACGTGGTGCTCGGTGAAGACCAGCGGTCTGTCCGACACGTCCACCCCGAGGGCTTCCGCCAGCCGAGCCATGACGAGCTCACGCGCGGTGGGCACGGGAAGCTGCGGCCGGCCGGAGTAGATCACGCGGAGCGACTCGTCGAGCAGGTCCTCGGCGAAGAAGTGCCCGACCGCGGCGATGTCGGACGGCGACACCCCGGCGACGTCCAGGCAGGCGCGAATCGCGTTGATCGGGAACTTCGTGGTCTTCTTGATCCGGTTGAACCTCTCCTCCTCCACCGCGGCCACGAGTTCGCCGTCCCTGATCAGGCAGGCGGCCGCGTCGTGGAACGCATCGTGGAAGAACGCCCCCTCCATGTTGGGCACCAGATCGGTGTCTTCGCCCGAGAAATGCCCGCTCAGGCCAAGTACGAGCATGCTGCACACTCTCTTTTCTCAGTCGGGGTCTCGGAGTCCGGCCAGGTCCCGCGCGTGCACGGCGGAACCGAGCATCGCCAGCCGTTCGGCAGCGCTTCCGCCGAACGGGGACACCGTGAGGGTCGTGACACCCGCGGCGGCGAACGCGCGCATTCGTGACGCGATGCGGGAGACCGGTCCCAGTAGCGAGGTGGCGTCGATGAAGTCGAACGGCACGGCCGCCGCGGCGCCGGCGAGATCTCCGGTGAGGTAGCGCTCCTGCACTTCGGCGGCCTGCTCGGCGTACCCCATCCGGCGTGCGAGCTGGTTGTAGTAGTTGTCTTCCCTGCTTCCCATACCTCCCAGGTACACGGCCGTGTACCAGCGCACGGCGTCGGCGCAGGCGCGGACGTCGTCGCCGACCACGATGGGGGTCATCGACACCACGTCGGGTGCGCGATCCGCGGGGGCACGGGCACGAAGGTCGCCGAGCAGCTCGGGCGCGAACTCGGGCGCGAAGAACGAGGCCAGCCAGCCGTCCGCGATCTCGCCGGTCAGGCGCAGGCTCTTGGGGCCGATCGCGGCCAGGTAGACCGGGATCTCGTCCTGGGTGGGTCGAATGCTGAGCGTCAGGGGTTTTCCCGGACCGTCCGGCATCGGCAGCGTCCAGTGCTCACCGGAGTACGTGAGGAGGTCCCGTCGCAGCGCCGTGCGCACGATCTCCACGTACTCCCGGGTGCGGCCGAGCGGGTCGGCGAACCTGACGCCATGCCACCCTTCGGACACCTGGGGTCCGGAAACGCCCAGGCCCAGCCGGAACCGCCCGCCGGACAGGTTGTCGAGGGTGGCGGCCGTCATCGCCGTCATCGCCGGGGTCCGAGCGGGGATCTGGAAGACCGAGGATCCCACCGCGATCCGCTGGGTGCGCGACGCGATCCACGAGAGGACGGTCGCCGCGTCCGAGCCGTACGCCTCCGCGACCCAGCACACGTCGTAGCCGAGGCGGTCCGCCTCGCACGCCAGTGCCAGACCGTTCGCGGCGTAGCCCGCGCCCCAGTAACCGATGTTCACGCCGAGCTTCATGCTCGCCTCTCCCCCACCGTCATCGCAGCGTGGCCGGGAGTGCGTCCAGGCCGAAGGTCAGAGAGCCGTCGCGGTAGCGCACGGCGGTGTCCGGGGCGAGCCGGGCGGCCGGGAAGGACTCGAAGAACGCCGGGAGCACGGTGCGCATCTCCAGGCGGGCCAGTGGGGCGCCGAGGCAGAAGTGGATGCCGTGGCCGAAGGCCAGGTGCCGCGCTTCCGCACGCCCCGGTTGGAACTCGTCGGGGTCCGGGTACCGGCGCGCGTCCCGGTTGGCGGCCGCGAAGGAGCACAGGATGCGGTCCCCTGCCTCGATCGTGGTCCCGGCGACGACGGTCGCCCGCCGCGCGGTCCTGGGCAGCGAGAAGTGGAACACGGTCAGGTACCGCAGCAGTTCCTCCACTCCCCGGACCAGCGACTCCTCGTCGCGCAGCACCGTCTCGCGGTGCTCTGGGAACTCCAGGAGCAGCAGCAGGCTCTGCGCGATGAGACTGGCCGTCGTCTCGTGGCCGGCGAGCAGCAGCAGGTTGCCGGTGGCGACGAGTTCGGCGTCGCCCACGCTCGAACCGTGGCGAGCGATCAGCGCACCGAGCAGCCCGTCACGGTCACCCGGCTCACGCCGCAGCCGCGCCACGAGGTCGCTCATGTAGGCCTGCATCTCCGCCCGGTTCTCCGCCCTGGCCAGGGCGGGCAGGCGGGTGTCGATGGCGATCGCGCTACGTCGGCAGAACTCGTCCCGATCCGTGGGGGGCACGCCGAGCAGCTCGGCGATGACCACGGCGGGGACCGGCTGGGCGAACGACGTGACGAGATCGGCCCGCTCCTGGCCGCGGAGCCCGGCCAGCGCGTCCCGGGTCGCGGCGGCCACCACTGCCTGAAGGCCCGCGACGCGCCGGGAGCTGAACTCCGCGGACAGCAGGCCACGTAGCCTGGTGTGCTGCGGGGGATCCAGCCCGAGGAGTGATCCCGGACCCGTTGGCGAGGCGTCCCCGCCCGGTCCACCGGCCGGCAGGCGCAGGACGTTGCTGAACAACGCGGGATCCCCGAGGACCTCGTGGATGTCCGCGGGCCGGGTGATCAGCCAGGTCCGTCCCCGTCCAGGGGTGACCATCGGCATCGAGATCTCCACGATGCCGCCCGCCGCGTCGACCGCCAGCAGCTCCGGTGACGGGTGCAGGGGTCGGTGGGGGTCGCGGCGCATCGCCAGCGGGGAAGGGCTGCCTACGTCGGACACCGCCATCAGGTGGTCGCGATCTGGGTGGCGAGCGCCGACGACAGCGCGGCAACGGACGGGTGGTCCCACATCATCGTCGCCTCGACGGGGATACCGAGGTGGTCCTCGATATCGGCGACGATGGCCAGTGCGTACAGCGAGTCGACGCCGTAGTCGGCGAGCGGGGTGTCCACATCGATCTCGGCGGGCTCCCGCTTCAGGTGCGTGGCAAGGCGTTCGACGAGCCAGACGCGGAACTCGGCCTCGTCGAAGTCGGCGGACACCATGGTGTTTCCCCTCTCTGGAACGGAATCGGGCGCGTCACGGGCGTGCCTGGGCCGTGAAGCCCAGGCCGCGCCGTGCGGTCGTGCGGTGGGCGGCCTCCTCCACGAGGAACTCCGCCAGTTCTGCGGGCAGGCTCCTCGGTCGGTTCCACGCCGCGTTCCTCAACCTGTGCAAGACGGCCGCGAGCCACCGCTGATCCGCCGTGAAGGTCGTGGTGTCCACGGCGGCGGTTGTCCGCCGCCAGGTCTCGAAGCAGGCGCTCGCCACCAGGACCCGGACGTACCGGGTCACCAAGTCGTAGCTCCGCGGATCCGCGGCGACTCCCAGCGAGGTGACGTCGAGGTCCCGGCAGCGTTCGGTCAGGACCCGGTGCTCAGCCGCGAAGAACTCCGCGGCCTCGGCGACGTCCGGGCGGAGCAGGCCCGGCCGGGATGCCGCGAGGCCCGTGGTCAGGGCCCCCGAGAGCCCTTCCCGGCCGGCAGCGCTGATCGCGAGGGCGTGGAAGTCCAGTGCCGGCAGGGTTCGGCCGGCGACGAACACCTCGTCCGGGACGACGCCGGGTTCCGCCCAGCCACGCCGGGCCAGCAACGGGAGCTGGGAGAGCAGCGACACCTGGCACGCGGCGCGGGCGGCGTGCCCGAAACCGGCGGGCTGGACGTCGCGGAGGAGCTTCTGGAAGATGGCGGCCTCCCCGTCGCGCACGTAGAAGTGGGCGCCGAGAACCTCCGACAGGTCGTTCATCGCGTCGATGAGGATCTTCGACACGAAGAACTTCACCGCCTGGGCGTAGATCGCGGTCTCGCCGGGGAGCACGTGCAGTGCGCGGGTGGCCACGGACGCGAGGCAGTCGGCCGCGAGAAGATCGGCGTACGCGCCAGCGATCACCGATCGCACGTGCGGCATGTCGACCACCGGACCGCCGTACAGCCGCCTTCTGGTCGAGTGACGAAGTGCGACCTCCAGCCCGGTGTCCAGGACGCCGCAGAACATCGACACCAACGTCGTCCTGGTGATCTGGAACGAGCGCAGTGCGGTTTCCAACCCGGACCCCGGTCGCCCCATCAGCGCCGAGTCCGGCACCGGGCAGTCCCGGAACTCGATCCCGCCGAGTTGGACGCCGCGCATTCCCATGGTTCGGAACCGCGGGAGGTAACCGAAATCGCCGCCGTCGAGCGACGCCTTGTCGATCAGCAGCTGGGAGTGGCTCCGGGCGCCCTGCCGCGCGGCGGTGCGAGCGAAGAGCACGAACGCCTCACTGCGCTGGATGTTCGTGACCACTTCCTTGCGGCCGTTCAGCGTGATCCGGCCGGGCTCGAGACTGGCTCGACACTCGGTCTCCGCCATGTCGTTGCCGTGGGACAGCTCGTGGTATGCGACGGCGATCCGACCACCGGAGAGGAGCAGGTCGGCGGCGGACCGCTGTTGTCGAGGGCTTCCCGCGGTCCAGATGTTCACGCCGGCGATGAGCGAGCTCGCGCCGTACCCGAGCCCGAGGCAGGGGTCGCGGCGGTAGACCGAGCGCATGATCTCGACCAGGTCGTCGAGGCGGTCCAGTCGGCCGCCGAGCCGTGCCGGCACGAACTCCGCGTTCAGACCGAACTCCGTGAGCGCCTGTTCACCGGGCCCGAACATGGTCTCGGCCTCGTCCGCGTCGAGGATCCGGTCGAAGCCGAGGGGGTTGCCGGGCTCGAACGGGTCGCCGAACTCGTGCTCGAGGCGGGCGAGCCGCCGCGGACCGGGAGTCGGGTTCACAGCGGTGTCACCCCGGTTCCGAACAGTGCCGGCACCGGCCCGCCCGCCGCCGCGAGCAGGTGGTCTGCCAGCGCCTCGAACGCGTCGCCGTGCGTGTCCGCCGTCCCAGATCTGTGGGGCAGCTTCTCTTCTATCACCGCGAGGGCGCCGCCGAGCCACAGTCCCGCGGCCCACAGGGCGTCGCCGTCGCCCGGACGCGGTTGGCCCCGCGTCCACAGGTGGCACGCGGCCGCTGCGGCGAAGCAGAGCTCGAAGTCACGCGCGACGTCGAAGGCTTCCTGGGGGATCCGGTGTGGCTCCCAGGACTGCTCCGCCATGCGAGCCCTGGTGATGCGCAGCGACTCCCGGGCGGCGGAGGCGGCCGCCGCAATCCGTTCCGGTAGTTCGCCGGCCGCGGCTTGGCGCGCGATGACGTCGCAGTCGGCGTCGAGCCCATCCACGAGGGAGCAACGACGGGACAGCACGCTCAGGCGTGCCGCGCCCAGCGGCTGGGTCTCCTCCGCGAGGGGACTCCCGTTCCCGCTCGCGCCGGGAGCCGTTCTGGCGAGCAGGGGGAAGTGCTCGATGAGCTGGTTCCGGCACACCGCGGTGCCGCCGTCGAAGATCGCGACGATGCGATGATCCCGGTCCAGTTTCTGGAACGCCCGGTACGGCTCGTCCGCGGACAGGAAGCCGCGCAGTCCGAGGACCTCGCCGACCGCGGAGATCGCTTCCTGGCAGAGCTCGGGGACGAGCGCCTTCACGACTGCCGAGACAACGGCCATCTCGCCGGGCGCGGTCGCCGCGAGCCGCGCGGCGGCGAAGACGACCGCCTCGGCGACGTGCAGTGTCGCCACCGCCCGTCCCAGTTCGTGCCGGATGTTCGGGAGGTCCGCCAGCCGCTTGCCGTAGAGAGTTCTGCGGCTCACGTAGTCCGCGCCGAGTGCGATCGCGTGCTCCACGGCGCCGAGCGACAGCCCGCAGCAGACGGTCCGGGTCAGCTGCAGGGCCTTCAGCGTCGTCTCGATGCCCGTGCCCGGCGCGCCGATCAGCGCCTCGGGACCGAGCTGCGCCGCCGCGAACGCGATCCCGCTGATGTCCGCTCCGCGGATGCCGTGTGTCGCCACCTTGGGCAGCGCACTCCACGTGCGCGGATCGGCTTTGCGCTTGTCGAACAGGAACAGGCTGAACCCGCGCGCGCCACCTTCCGGCCGGGTCCTGGCCAGCACGCAGACCAGGTGCCCGCGCGTGGCGTTGTTGATCAGCCACTTCTCGCCGGTCAGGCGCCAGCCGTCCGCGGTCGGTTCAGCGCGGACACCGCCGGCCAGCAGGTCGCCGCCGTGCCCGCGCTCGGTGAGTCCCCATGAGACGACGGCGCCGTCGAGGATGTCCGCGGCCAGCCGCTCGCGCTGGTCGGCGTTGCCGGCCAGCCATACGCTCACCGCTCCCAGGAACGTCTTGGCGTGCCCGACGGCGATCGTGATGTCCCGGCGGGCGAGGAGCCTGATGAACCAGGTCAGGTCGAGCAGTCCGCCGGGCCCGCGATCGAGGTAGAAGCCGGCGGCTCCCACCTCGTCGAGGAACTTGGCCGCGTCCTCCGGGAACGCCTGCCGGTCGTCGAGGGAGAGCAGGTCCTCCTGCCACAGCGGGCCGCCGGGGACCTCCGCCGCGGTCAAGGCCTCCTCGATCCTCGCCGGCGTGCCGCCGATCGCCTCCTTCATGCGGCCGTCTCCGGCTCACCGAACGGGATCGACGGCTCGACCGATGACCACAGCGGGGCCGTCTCCCCGGCCAGGAACGCCTTGCGCACGGCCAGGCGCTGGACCTTCCCACTCGTGGTCCGCTGCACCGTCCCCCGGCGGACCAGTTGCAGCCCGCTGATGGTCACGCCGATCTCGCGCGCCACGGTCTGCCTGATCTCCGATGCGATGACCTCAAGGCGGTCCGCCTTCACGCCGGGCCGGATCTCGTGGACCAGCGCGACCAGTTCGGCGCCGTCGACACCCGGCACCCCGAAGGCCGCGCCGAACAGGCCGCGCAGATCGGGGATCTCCTCGCGGACGAGGTGCTCGATGTCCTGCGGGTAGAGGTTCCGTCCACGTGTGATGAGCAGTTCCTTGATACGACCGGTGACGAAGAGCTCACCGCCGTCGAGCACCGCGAGGTCACCCGTCCGCAGGTAACCGGAACGACCGTCCGCGGTCGTGCCGTTGAAGACCCGTTCGGTCTCCTCGGCGTTTCGCCAGTAGCCGGTTCCGATGCCCGGGCCGCGCAACCACAGCTCGCCGACCCGTCCCTCCGGGCGCACCTCACCGGATTCGGGATCGACGACCAGGGCGTCCAGGTCGCGCACCGACCCGCAGCTGACCAGCTCACGAGTGGCCGACGGGCGCTCGCCGCCGCCGGCCTCGGCCAGCGTTCCCCCGGCCAGGGCCGCGTCGTCGACCCGGCGGACCACCGGGGTGCGGCGGCCGGTTCCCGAGACGAACACGGTGGCCTCCGCGAGCCCGTAACAGGGGTTCAGCGCCTCGGGGCGCAGCCCGGCCGGTGCGAAGCGCTCGGCGAAGGCGGCGAGGGTGTTCGCCCGCACCGGCTCGGACCCGTTGGACGCGTACCGCCAGCGGGACAAGTCGAGGCCCGCCAGCTGCTCATCGGTCACCGTCCTCGTGCACAGGTCGTAGGCGAAGTCGGGGCCCGCCGACCAGTCGAGGTCGTGCTCGTCCACCAACTCCAGCCACCGCACCGGCCGCTTGAGGAACGCCGTCGGGCTCATCACGGTCACCGAGCTGCCCACGTACCACGCCGGCGTGATGAGCCCCGTCAGCCCCATGTCGTGGTAGTGGGGAATCCAGGAACCGAACTTGGTCGTCGCGGTCATCCCGAACGTCGACACCAGGGTCGCCGCGTTCTCGACGATGTTGCGATCGGTCAGCATCACGCCTTTGGGGCTGCCGGTCGAGCCCGACGTGTACTGCAGCAGAGCCAGCGAGTCGGCCCGACCGTCGAACCGCGGCGCCTCGACGAGTTCTTCCTCGTCGAGCGGCATCACCAACACCGGGAGACGGTCCTGGCCGGAGATCCCGGCGAAGGCCTCCACCTCGGCGCGAACCGTCGCGGTGGTGAGGACGGCGCGTGGTTCGGCGTCCTCCGCGATCGCCGACACGCGCCGCTGCTGGTGTTTGTAGCTGCCCGGCAGCGGTGACGGGACCGCGACCACGCCGGCGTAGAGACAGCCCAGGAACGCAACGGCGAAGTCGACACCGTCGGGGAAGAGCAACAGTGCCCGGTCCCCCGGCACGCAGACCCGGCCGAGCGCGGCGGCCACGCACCGTGCGCGGAGATCGAGCTCGCGGTAGGACAGTGCGGTGGTGCCGTTCGGCGTTCCCGGATCGGTGACGTGGGCGACGGCCAGGGCATCCGGCCGGGCGGCCACGTGTTCCCGGATCACCTCGACGAACGGGGAGAGCACGGTGGTTCGAGAAGGCAAGGACATCAGCGAGCCACCACCTCACGGGGCAGCCCGAGGCCTGAGCGGATCGCCATGAGTCCTCCTTGCTGTCTTCCGGAAAAAGGCGGGATCGGAGATCACGGCCTGGAAACGCAATTCACCCGACATGTCAGGCACGGCTCGACAGGCAGTCACGTGGGGAGTCTTCGAGGAGGACGGATCTCGGCATAGAACCCATCCACTGAGGACTCGACGTCCACGTCCGCCATTGTCCGATACAGGCGAAACGCCCGTGTCAGGAAGACTGCCTCGGCGAGTTCATCTCAGCGCACGAGACACCATGAGCTGCCCCCGGTATCGAAAGTTGCGATGTCTACTCTCGATGTTTCGAGATCGAGGCTAGGGATCTCCGCGCTGGCATGTCAAGGCGGTTCGACGGTGAAGAGTCCGGCGCGCACGCATCTGGCCGCACAGCTTGGGTTGACGGCCGCTGAGCCTCGGTGATACCGTCGTGAATCGGGTCGAAAGTTTCGGACCCAGGGTTCGCATTCAGCTGGTCGACAAGGGCGCTGTTATCCAATGGACCGCTCACGCTCCCGGCGATAATCTGAAAATTAATTCGACACTGGACAGCTGCCGCATTGACGAGACGGCGAGGTGGAGGGTTACCGTGCACAACCGACGGCCAGTCGAGCGGGTCGCCGATGGATGAGCCCTCGGTCGCGCTCCTGGCCCAGCCTCGCCCGGTTCACTTCGCACACTGCTCGCGGCGTTCCGGGGACATCGGCTGGGCGCAACAGATCCAGTGGAACTCGATCAACGGACTGGCCGAGCGCACCAGCGCGAGTTACGACATCTGCCTGAGCGTGGAGGTCCCGGCTGGTACCACCGTCGACGACTTCATCGCGGCCATAGGCCGCCTGGTGAGCCGACATGAATCCCTTCGCACGAGATTCCACATCGTCGACGGCCGCCTCGTCCGCCAAGAGGTCGTCGGCAGCGGGTTCGTGGAGGTCACCCAGTACCACGTGCGCACCGGTCACACGCCCACGGACGAGCTCCTGCGGAACCGGGTCGGCGCCGAGGTGCTCGACATCGAGAACGGGCACACGTTCCGCGCGGGTTTCGTCGCCGCAGCCGGAGAGGTGACGCATGCGGCCTTCGACGTCTCGCGGATCGTCGCGGACGCGGGTGCCTGCGAGAACGTGGTGTCGTCATTCACTTCGGAGCTCCAGGCGGTGAAGAGCGGTGCGTCCGCGCGACCGGAACCGGTCTTCCAGCAACTCGACCAGGTCGAGTGGGAGGCCGGCGTGGAAGGGCGGCGCGCCGAGCACCAGGCGTTGAACTACTGGCGGGAGAAGATGGCCATGGTTCAGGCGCTGCCCCGGCCTCCCGTTCTCGACGGCGGAACCGTCCGCTCCGTCATCGTGTCCGCCGAACCAGTCCTGCGTGCCGCCGATGACATCGCACGGATGTTCGGAGCCAGCTCCTCCGGTGTCATCCTCACCGCTTTCCTGCGCGCTGCCGCGCAGACCCTCCGACTGGACACAATCGGCTGCTACCTGCATTCGTCCAACAGGTCCGACCCGGCACGCCAAGGCTCGATCACCCGGCTGAAGAACCTGACCGTCCTCGTGTGGTCACCTGGCAGCACCGACCCCCGGTCCGCGGTGCGCGAGGTGTTCCGGAACTCGCTGGAGGCCTATCGCCACGCCCAGTCCCCCGGTGCGCTGTTCCTCCCGCGACTGGATCTGGCGTCGGAGAACACCCCGTTCATCCACTTCAACGACGTGCGCTCGATCGTCCCCATGGACGGGCTGAAGGGAGCGGTCCACCAGATGGGTCCCAGGGCAGCGGTAGATGCGGCAAAGCCCGTGATGAAGGAGACCGCGCCGGGTTATGCGGCTGGGCCCACCCTCAACCTCGGGGTCGGGGCGATCCAGGGCGCTTCCCGGGAACCGATCCTGCGGGTCGAGACCAACCTCCTGCGCACGGAGGGCATCTCGCTGCTCCTGGAGCGCATGAACAGCTTCCTCGCCAGGGCTGTCCTCGTGCCGTCCGCCGGGTCGCAGGCCTGATGCCGACGGACAGCCTGGCCGACCCGCGGTTCACCCTCGGCGCGTTCCGCCCGTCCGCGTTGCGCGAGATGGCCACCGAGCGGGTCAAGCTGCTGCGCTTGTTGCGGCACGCCGGTGTCGGGACAGTGGCAACGCTCGTCGGTGCGCAGGCGGTCGGTGTGGCGACGGCCGCGTTGGGTGCTGTCTCGACGGGTTGGCTGATCGGCGCGGTCACGCAGAGCGATCGGTTCGCGCAGGTGCTCGGGCCGCTGCTGGCGGTCGTGGGGATCATCCTGGTCGACCGCGTGGCCCAGGTCGCGCTGGTGCTGCCGTCCGCGCTCGCGGCACGGCGGGTGGACGGAGCGGTGCGCCTGCTGGTGCGCCGGATCGCGCTGGCGCCCGAGGAGATCGGGCATCTCGCCGACGCGGAGTTCCGTGACGACGTCGAGCGTGCGTGCGATCTCGGCGTCGGCTGGCGAACCCGGTCTCCCGGCAACGCGGCGGTCGGCCAGTTGACGCTCGTGTTCCGGGTCGTCACCGGTCTGGTGTCGGCCGCGGTCCTCGCCGTGCACTTCCCGTGGCTCGCGGTCGCCCTGTTCGCGGTCTCGCTGTTCATCCGGATGCTCACCCGCCGGCAGTGGATGTGGCTCGCGGCCATGGACGACTCCCGAATGAGCGAGCACCGCAAGGCGCAGTACTTCGCCGGGCTGCTCACCGAGGCCGGACCGGCCAAGGAGGTTCGGCTGTTCGGGCTGGCGGACTGGCTGCTCACGCGGTTTCGAAGCGCGAACGTCGCCGCGCGCAGCCCGATGTGGGAAGCCCGTTCATCCGTGCTGAAGCGCCAGGGCCTCACGTTCTCGCTCACGGCCGGCAGCGCCGCCGTGACGTTGGTCGTGCTCGGCGCTTCCGGGCAGAGCCCGGCGACGGTGGCGCGCTGCATCGTCGCGGCCTGGGTGGTGATGGCTCTGACCAACCTCGGCCAGGAGGCCTTCGACATCGACTACGGTGTGGCGGCCGTGCGCGCCCTCGACCGGATGGCCTCCCGGCACGCTCCGTCGACCCGTGGCTCCCGACCGCTGGTGTCGACCGGCCGTCCCCCGCACGTGCGCTTCGAGAACGTCACCTTCACCTACCGAGGCACCGGCCGGCCGGTGCTCGACAACCTCTCGCTCGAGATCCGGCCGGGCGAGACGCTGGCCATCGTCGGCGTCAACGGCGCGGGCAAGACGACGCTGACGAAGCTGTTGGCCGGGCTCCACCACCCCGACTCCGGGCGCGTCCTGGTCGACGGCGTCGACCTGCGCGAGCTCGACCTCCGGGCGTGGCGCGCACGGATGACCGCGCTGTTCCAGGACTTCATCCACTACGGGACGACCGGTGCCGACAACGTCGCGTTGTC